>CAZPTF010000084.1:0-13304 GCA_964589015.1 uncultured Anaerolineae bacterium | reverse complement strand
GGGTGCGGAGAGATTCAAACCCCCGACCAATCGATTATGAGTCGTCGACGCGGCTCGTAAGGGGTTATCTCATCAATACTTATGGCCGTTTTTGGCCCCAAAAAGCGGGGTGCACACCAGCAACACATTCGGAACATGCTGGCATCCGAGCCGCAACAGATCAGAGAATGACGCCCGGAGTGACGCCGATTGTAGATGAGGTACTTACCAGATCGCAATGACCGGTTCCAGGGTACCTAAGAGCCTCCCCTCGCGTCGCCGCGCTCGTATCTGCGTTGTCTTGCGGCTGCTCTCGACCGGCCAGGGTAAGCGCCGAACCGCTACTCAGCTTTCTTCCACATCCGCAGGTAATCGTCGAGGAGCTTCGGGCTTTCCCAGTACGCCGGGATCATGTTCATTTGGTGGTCGACAAACCGCCTATCGCGATCTGATCGTTCGTAGTTCTGGAACGCGTGGAACGCCGTGCACACCGCGTTTCGAACGATCGGGTTGAGCTGCTTCATCTGCTCATCGGACAGGTGCTCGCAGTGGAAATCCTCCATCGCGTTGCGGATGACCATGGCGACATAGCGTGCAAAGTCCTTGGTCTGTTCTGATGGGTCCGGAATCTGCACATCGGTCATCGAAGCGTCCTCCACCACGCCAAGGCGACAGCACCGCGACGTATAGTACCACGGGCCCTGCCGACACTGGATCGACCACTATCGCTGTCCGGCGACCACACGACCGCAAGACGGCAGGTGACGCATGCTTCTACCGCCCCACGACGCCAGATGCAATTCACCGAGCGCGTACTCCGCGAGTACCGCGTGTCCGAGCGCCGCGACCGGGCCGCCCGCAAGCAATATCGCCGGGCCGCCCGCCGGCGCCTCCGCTCGCAATCCCCCCGCTGAGTTGAGCCCGCGCCCCCCGACGCCGCTCAGGCCCCCCAATGGTTCTGGTAGGCGCTTACGTCGACACGACCTTTGAAGGGGTGACAGAGATTGACGATGGGTCCCATTGACCAACTATAGGCAACACCGGAGGCTGGCATTCGTCGTCGGGCCTACCCGGGCGAAGTAGCCCGCGGATCGTAAAATCTGTTTTTTAAGAACTTGCATCAAGGGCCGTGCGAGAAGCTCTTCGCCCACGACGTCCAGCTTGGGAAATCGAAAGATGGAGCGCACAGCCTTGTCCGACAGGCACTTATACCGCTTTTTGTGGGTAAAAACGAGGGTCACAGGTCAGTGACAACTGGCTAAACAGTCGAAAACAAGTGGCCTACACGTGGCGACTGACCCACTTTTGACCCACTGCCAGGCCTCATACCTCAAGGGCGAAGAGCGCCGGCCGCCGGCACCCGTGACGAGCGGACGCCCTTCTTGCCGTGCCTCCCCCATGGCCACCACACACAACGGCGATATCGACTTCCAACGGCTCAGGCCTCGCCTCGCTTTATACCGTAGAAAGGGCCCTCGTCGCTCGGCCACGGATAGGGCCTCTCGCAGTCGTTAGGATCATACACATCATGCGGGAGGAGTACACCAAGTACCCGAAGGCGCTCCCATGCCGCCCGGGTTGGGAATGAGCCTCCTTCGATGACCTGCTCAAGCGTTTCATAGTACTCCTTCAACAGCTCGATGGCTTCTGCGGCTTCTTCGAACTCGATTATCCCGTCGATAGCCTCCAGCGACGCCCAGCATGCGTCGTTGTCCTTCTCAAGGACCGCGGGTTTAAGCTCCTCATAAAGCTCCCGAAGAGCCTTCACGTATTCGCCGTCGCGACGCCGATTTGCCATTGCGCGGAACGCATCCGCTCTAAGAATCGGACTGCTGCTCTTGCAGTACCGTTCTATTCGCTCAAGCGGTACCCCCTCGAGTTTCCCTGCCGCCAGCAGAGCGAGTGCCTCCTCCTCTTCGTTATCCAGACACCACTTGATCACCTCCCCTGCCTCCTCCAGAAGACCCTTTTCCAAGATCGCGGAAAGCTGGGAGGCGGCTATTCGCATCTTCTCGAATCGTGAGCAGACGCGAATCCCTTCTCTAATCAACTCCAGATCATTCGATTTGGCAAGCTGCTCGAAGGCCTTCTCACCTGAGTAGATGGAGTCCACATTGCGCTGCAGAATCTTAAGGTATATATCCCCAAGCGTCGCGTCCCCTTTCTCTAGAATGAGAGACTCTACGTCCCCCTTGACGCCAGACACGGTCTCGGCCTCATACAGCCTTCTCAAAGACGCCGCAGCAACGGGCCTTGCGCCTTCTTCCAGCGCATCAAGCGCCTCCGACCGTACAAACTTGGCTGGATCACTCAGGGCGAGCTCCAACAGCCGTTCATGACTTTCGTCGGTGTCCTTCTTGGCCAGCACCTTGACCATTGCCTCACGAGCATCTTCAGATGGTGGTCGCTCCATGTTGAGAATGTCAACGTCCGGAGGCTGTGGGATCTTCCCATCACCGATCGCCTCGACGACCTCTTCGAAGACCATATCGTTTGGATCGTTCAGCATCCGCTTCACAATCTCTGGTCCAAACAGTGGATCTGGATCACCTGGCTCGTCCTCCTCCGGCTTCCAATCATCACCCACCTTTATCCTATGTAGCCCAGCAAGCAGCATGAAGGCGATCATACGCACCATGGGAGCACGATCGTCTAGCGCCTCAAGCGTGCGCGCAGGCCCGTCCTTGGCGAAGCGATAGTAGCACGGCAGAGCGCTCGCTCTCACGTCTTCAAACTCATCACTGACGAGCACCCGTGCGATTTCCACGATCTTGTCCCTCGCGTCCGCGAGCTTCTCTGCCATGACGTACGCGACGTTCGCCAGAACCTGCTTGACTTTCTCTTCCCGGCTTGAAAGCGGTTTCTCGAGAAGCCACTCAATCGCCTGCTCCCTTCCCTGTATCGCTGCGTACAACACCACATCGTCCTGGTGAAACGAGAACTTGGGTTTGTCATACAGGCGGACGAGATGTCGCCACGCTCTCTCCGCGTTCGATTCAGTGCCTAAGAAATGGATGATTGCAGAGGTGAAGCCCACTTCGTCTATTTCGTCGCCAGTCACGTTGGCAGTAATCGTATCCTGCACATAATCCAACAACTCCACATCGACATCGCTCTCGCCAGTTGTGTGCCACCAGTCGTCTTCCTTGTCCATTATGAACTTATATGCATCCTCTGGTCGCCCCATTCTCAGGACGCTGGCCACGTAGTGAACACTGGCTGGGTAAAACGCCTGATCGGCTTCCACAGACTTGCGCGCATACAGAGCGGATCGCACGTACTCCGCGTCGGCGTATGCTTTCCGGGCCTCGGAATACCAGTACTCCTTGCTTACGCCGTCAATGCGACTTAGGAGTTTCGTGATCTCTGTCACAGTATCATCAGTGCGTGCAGGCTCCCATCGCATGTATATGACATTCCCAAACGGAATAGGATACGCGCGCTGAATCACCGCGGGATCTGTCAGCATCAATGGGACCAGGCGGAGTATTTGCTGCTCCTGCATTCGGGACAACGCGATGGCCGCATTCAGTTCTTCGGTAGTCCACTTGCCTCGGAGAAAGTTCTCTGAGAGGCAAAAGAGTACGATCTTACAATGTGTAAGTCCGTGGTTTATCGCGTTTACGAGGTTATCGCCTGGCGCAAGCTCAAGTAGATCATACCAGCAGCGGATCCCTGCGCCCTCCAAAGCAGCTACGATAGGCTCAACGATCGGCTTGTCGCCGGAAGAATGGGAGACAAATACATCGAGGAGTTCAGAATCAGCATCCATTGTGTCCACGGCTCCTAATTCAGAAGTGTTACTGCTCTCGTTGTCGTTGGGATTTCTCGGGGGAATGTGAGGCGGTGCATGGTCCCGCGGGAAAAGCAAGGCGGCTTTGCTTGTGCCGAGGTGCGCGACTGCCTCGGCGCGCAGCGAGGCAAGCGTGAGCTGTAGCTCTGTCAGTGTCGCCCGCTTCTTGCTGTTGGATTCAAGAAAGCTGGAGAAGTGTCGGGCAAGGTCCTCGAAAGTCTTGCCAAGACCTTCCGTCAGTGTAGAGATGTCCTCGGTGTCATCTGCGTCATCCGACTGTTCATGCGAATGGGATAGGGCGAGGAGAGGCACGTCGTCGTGTTGATCTGCCTCTTCCAAGAGAAGCGAAACAACGCCGTGAAGTGCATCATCGTCATGGCCTTTCTGTAGGAGGTCAATGGCAATGCGAGCAGCTCTGGCGATCAGGGCGGTGGCGAAACCGGGCTTCGCAGGAAGTGCGCTGATAGACCGAGGCTCCAGAAGTCGCAGAATGTCTTCATCTGAGTACGTGGCCACGAGCTCGTCTGCAGTCTGCAGTGCTTGTTTCGAGCAGCCGTGGGCAACGATGGGGAGGAGTCGGTCGAGCTTTCTCAAATCGAGTGTTCTGAGGAGCTCAATGCATCGCTCGTCACCCACGTTAGACATGCGATCACTCCTGGTTGTGGCGAGTACAGACTACCCGGGCGGCGTCGTAGCAGTGCTGCATCACGGTTCGGAGGGCACCCCCCACTGTACAGCAGAGGGATCTGCCCGGAAGCCAGGCCTCGTGGATGAAGGTGAGGTCGGATTGTCTGCTGTTGGCCATCGTGTACTCACCAAGCTCTCAAGACGCACGTGCCCACAACGGCTAGTAGGATCAGCAGGATACTCCCGTGAAGGGGAGCCACTGTGATCGACCAGATTAAGGACCACCACGATGGCGAGGGCGATACATGCTGCGCAGCAGCCATGGTGAACGGGTCAGAGTCCAGCGTGCCCAACCGCACGGCGTCGTAGAGCCCACGGAACATACGCTCCTGCCGAAGGTAGTACGCATCTAGGCTCCAAAACGCCACTGCGGGCAAAACGGCCAGAAGGGCGTAACGCTCATTGGCATCTTTGGCGGCAAGGGCGAATAGCACAGCCACGACGGACACGGACCATCCCTTGCAGAGGAAGGAATTCTGCGACATCCTGGTGATGACCCCCTGTATCAGCTCGAGGTGACAAATGCGTTCTTGCTTGCCATAGTCCATGACTACCTCCAGCCGCAGGCCCCGCCCTCCGTAACGCTGCTGTATATCGGTTGGGCTCAGAGAAACGCAGTCGCACCGGCCTCGCGTTCTCTTATATCGTACCGGATTCTGAAATCGCGTACAGCAGCTGTCCCTGGCGGGCGGGCGGCGGTGCGTGAACGGCACGTTGATGTGGCAGGATCTTTGGGCGGGTGGCTGTCGCTCCAATCCACGTGGGATCGGGTTGTTTGCCGGCAAAGTGGGGGGCTCTGTGCGCAGGCTAGGTCAGACTCTCGGAGTCGCACAGCCACTGATCGCGGACGGCGAGCTCGTTGGGGACGCGGATCGATGAGGGTCGTCTACGGAGGTAGGTGGTGATGGATCGAGCCGTCGGGGGGGCGACCCGCGTCCGCTCCGCTCGAGTAACGCTGCTTCGCTGAATCACCCCCTAAGGAGCCATACCCCGCATGTAGGGGTACGTGTCCCATCGACTACAAGGTGCGGGGGTCCCAAAACTGAATTCTGCGATTTCGCCGCGCTACCATTCGAGGATTCCTTCGACACTAACCAGTGCAACAGGCGAGGCACAGCCCGTCGCCGCGGACATTCTCAGCTCACTCGGAAAAGGATGAGTCGAGGGCCACAGAGCGAGGTCCACGGCCCCTGGGGGAGCCGGGAGCGGACAACGCCCATGCGAGCTCCAAGCTCTACCAGGCCCGCAACGATGCCATTGAGCATGTCCTCCAGCTTTCGCTTCTGCGTGTCACGCCAAGTCTGGCGACATCCGGGCGACCAGTAGGTCTCGCCGTGATCGATCTTCAGCGTGAGTCGCTCGGATGGCACCTGCTTCCTGATGAACCGGCTGTGCCCAAACGAGTACCGACCTTCAAGTTTGTGATCCTTCGGCTCGGTCTCCTGAACGTCGAGTTGCTCCCAGATACAAAACCTGATTGTGGCTCCCAGGATCGTGACGCTTGGACCCGCCGCAACGGGGTACTCTCGCCGCTCCAAGGCCTTAAGGATGGCATCCATGATCAGGAGCGCTCGGCGCAGGCTTCCTCGCGACACGTGAATCGCGAGCGGGGCGTTCTCTGATTGATCCAGCAGGCTGTGTTCACCCACTCGTGCGGCGTCGAGTTCTTGCTTGGCAGCACTGACGAGTTCGTGAGCACCCCGGAGCGTATCCGCTACGCGGATCGGCTCATCGTCAATCCGGCCAGCTGCAGCCTTGGCATACGATCGATACGATTCTCGGGAGGCGGATGGATCCGGTAGCTCAATTGTGCAATTGCGATCAGGGGCCGGCAGCGGGATCTGGACCGGAGCCTTGCCGAACTGCTTCTTGGCCCAGTAACCGCGCGGAGGGAGTGGGATGTCGTGCTTGCGACAGGTCTTCGCCAAACCAACGTCCGACAACCCGTACGACTGGGCAAGCTTGACCATCGGCTCGCGCCACACCTGCTCGTACAGTTCCTGACGCGTGACGTTCATTCGGACCGCCTCTCCATCAGCGAATGCACGCAGAACAGCTCAAATCCGGCCCACCGGTCAACTCGTCCCTCGCCAGCCAGCGCTCTAGAGTCTCGATACGATAATACACTCGGGCTCCGATCATGACTCGCGGCAGGCGTTTCTCGGCCGACACGAGATGGAAGTGTCGCTCCGACGCGCCCGATATTTTGGCCGCTTCGCTCGCCGACACCACGAGTTGCCGGTCGGGCAGGAGGCCGTCTTTTCGTTTCGGACACCGACATTCGTCGATATGCAGAACTGGCTGGCTGATACTCGCCGTACCAATCGCTGCCTGTCACGAGCGGGAAGTGCGGTAGCTCCGCCGACTTAGCCTCGGGCTTCAGAGACGTCGGCTTGCCCCTGGTTGGCAGGTAGCGATGGCAGTGTCCGATCAACCGATCGCCCGGGCGTTGGTCCAGGGACCAACTCGATTGGGAAGTACAGGCAACGCTCACAATTATCTATCGGAATCCAGCCACACTTGAACGGCCCAGGGTAAACAGCCCCCAAGGTAACGCAGGACAGAGCGTACGCCCACCATCAACCTGCGCCAACACGTTTGCATTTGAAGCGATGGCCGTCAGCTTGAGGGCGGCCAGCGTAGCTGAACATGAACACGACGGGTGGCCGAATTCCGCCGGTCAGATACCACCCAAAGCGAGTGGCCAGGTTGACCTTGGCAGACGCGCGCCATAGAGGACGGCGGAATTCCGAGCGTCGTGCGGCTTCTTGTCGTGGGCCGCCCTCCGCAGACGGTAGTCGTTGTCCACGGGAGGCCGAAGGCTTCTCTTGAGGGCGAAATAACCGTGCAAGAATGGCCTCAAGAGTGAGAGCAGAACCTCATGCCGCTGGTCGATCCGGCACGTCGCCGACCCATCGCCAGTACCGGCCGGTCGCGCGGCACGAACGCCTAATCAGAACACATGGGACCGAGCCGGCAGCCGCAAACACGCGCGTTGGCGGAGTGGCAGCAGAGGCGCCCGTATAACCGACGGTGCTAGACGAGGCCCAGGCCCGCCCCCGCCAATACGAACGCCGCCGCGGTTGTCCGCGGCGCCTTCGCCACCTAACTCATTGTGCATTAGGCACTTATGATCGCTCCGGGAGGTCGCCGTGATTGCCTGAAGCGTCGTCCGCCTTCCGTAGCCCCCGCAGGCAACGTTGCCCATCGTGAGGCAACGAACTCAAGTGTATCCTGCGTGCTATGAGTATCCTTCGATACAACTGTCTCGCGATCAGGGACCCCTACCTGAGGTCCGTTCGATCTAAGGTCGTTCGCGTCGAAGGCCCCTCCCTTCTGTTGGACCGAACGCTATTCTTTCCGCAGCTGTCTGCCCAGCCATACGACCAGGGCCAATTGCTGTTCGACGACGCGCGACGCGCTGACGTTGTCGAAGTACATCTCCGTGATGACGGTATATGGCACACTCTCAGCGGTGCCCAGCCTGCCCCGGGTGACTTCGTTACTTGCCAGCTTGATTGGCCTCGAAGGTACTTCTTCATGCGTTCGCATACTGCCGCGGTTCTCGTTTCGGGTCTCGCCACCACGCGCTGGCGATGCTGCGTGACGAGCTGTGACATTCGCGAGGAGCGCATTCGACTCGACCTATCCTGCACCAAGCAACCTCGTGAGGACGTACTCGCCCTTCTTAAGACGGCGTCCCGCCTGTGCCGAGAAGGTGGCCCCGTTGTCTGTGCTACGCACCGATGCGCCCTTCCGCGAATCCGTTCCCCACTTGTCCGTTCCGAGATGACCAAAACGCGCCTCGACACTGGCGCTGTGCGAGTGGTTCGGCTCGGCCCCAAGCGCAATCCTATCGAGGAGCAGTACGATATTGGCACACACGTGAAAGACCTGCGGGAAATTCACACTATTCGCCCCGGCGTAAGGGGAGCTGGAGCTGCGAGTGTGTCCGACAATAAAGGGCGCGCGCACTTCCGAATCCGCTTCCATCTCGCAGACTATGATTAGGAGAGCACCAATGCGACATAAGCTATACCGCGGCTGGCAAATGCTCCGTGCCACGTTTCCTCTTCTCGTGTTCGTATGCGGAGCACTGGCGCTTGCCCTGTACAGGTGCCCAGACGAAAAAGGCTACTGGCCAATCGCTCTGATCGCACTGGGGCTTTCCGTACTAGTATCGCGTCGCCCCGCCCAGTCAGCACAGCATGCCATCGAAGGCATGTCCGACCAGCTCGTCTCTGTAATGGTATGCGCTTGGCTCTTGGCAGCCACACTCGGCCAGTTTCTTCGAGAGGCCGGCTTAGTACCGTTTCTCGCGACTGCGTTGCATGACTCACCTCCAGGCGTCTTTCTCGCTGGTGTATTCCTCATAAGTTCGGTTGTCGCAACGGGAACCGGCACTGCAGTGGGAACAATCCTGTTGGTGACGCCGGTGCTCTTTCCGTTGGGAGCTACCGTCGGGGCAGATCCGCACTTCCTCTTGGGAGCCGTGCTTGCCGGCGGTGCCTTCGGTGACGATTACTCCCCCCTCTCCGACACCACAATCGCATCGGCAAACACACAAGGCGTCTCCATCTCCAACGCCGTCAAGGACCGCCTGAAGTACGTGCTGCCGCCCGCCGCTCTCGCTCTGGTTGGTTATCTGCTGTTCGGTGGCCTCACGCGCAATACGTCCCAAGCCGCTGAGCCGGCTTCAATCAACGCCGTGGCCTTTCTTATGCTTGTACCACCCGCCATTGTGGTAGGGCTCTGCTTCGCCCGCCTACACATACTTGCGTCTCTTCTGGCAGGCATAGTTTCTGCTGTTGTTCTGGGCATGATCACCGGCATTGTACCTCCGCAGCGTGTATTGTCCTTCGATCCTGACGCCCTTACTGCAAAGAGCATTCTCATAGACGGCATGTCACGCGGTGTAGGGATTTCGGTGTTTTCCATCCTGCTCATGGGCATCGTTGGCGTGGCACGTCACCGCCTAGCAGCCTCGATGCACAGTTCAGCATCAAGTGACGGATTGTCGAAGGCAAAGGCGGAGGCACTAATTATGGCAGTCACTATAGGTGCTAACGCAGTCCTTGCTCACAACACTGTGACTATTCTCGCGACCCAGGATATCGCTAGCCGCCTCCGTCGTAGAAGCAATCTCGCTCCTCTCCGAGTGTCACAAATCGTGGATCTGTCCGCGAATACCATTATGCACATGCTGCCCTATATGGTGACGGTGATCATCGCTGTCGCTGCAGCATCCAAGGATGTGGGGCTCTACGGCCTCTCGTCGATTAACCCTGTTCGCGCCGGCTTGCTCAATCTCCATTCGCTCGGGCTCTTCATGATGCTTCTTGTCGTCATCGGGTCCGGACTCTGGCGTGGCTCCAGCGATATGCCATCGGAGTAGACTAAGTGTCTCCCACCGAACCACATAGCCATAGTGTCGCGCATGAGTATGCCGCGAGCGCACCATACAAGCTGCACAAGGATCTCAGCTCTCTAACGCGCACGGTTCACGCAGAACTGGATCGCATAGCACGAGATCTGGGTCTTGACACGCGTCTTTGTCTTGTGCCCGCCATTATGCTCACAGACTGGGGTACGCTGAGCCTCAGATATGCCCTTCCCGAGTGGTTTCGTCCGGTCCAGCGCACCTACCGCCGCCACGTCGGCAGCGCATCAAGGTCCCGCGCGCCATCCTTTGCGGCTGTGGCCAACCTGTCTGCTCCCAGCGTCGAACAGTTCGCCACGGATCTCCACGCACGCTACCTAGAGCACGTACAGCATGGTCGAGACGTGTGGGCACTATTTCACGCGTACTCATCTGGGAAAGACAAAGTAGTATCCCCTGGCGACTTTGAGCGTCTCATCCAGGAACCACCTGCCAAGACGCTTGAAGAAGTGGCGATGATGGCCATTGGGCTGCTACCGCAGCCGCTGAACCAGGGTCTTGCCGGATATGTCCTTCGAACGGTCAAGCCGGCCGCACTGCGTCTTGACTATAGCCGGTTCCCGCGGTACCCGGTAGACGTGCCTGTATTGCGCACGACCAACAGCCTTCATTACCAATTCATGCAGTACCTCGAACGTCATTACATCGGTCTGCACCATCCGTACTTGGTGGTATCGCCGATTGTCGCTGGCACACATAAGCTCGGGGTGCTCATTGTGTTCGTACAGCCCAGGACCGGGCGTCGGCTTTTCAGCCGCCAGCTGCAAGACCTTGCCCGCGCCCTACAGGCAATGACAATCAACTCCCGCTTTTCAACAGCACTGACTGCCGTCATCACTGCCGGCATTGGCGAGCTCGCGATAAGGGGACTCGTCGATACCACGCCGCACGGTGCGCAATACCTGGGCGCGCGCTCACGCGAATGGCACATCGCGCAAGGTGTCCTACAGAGCATCGGACACTTTGTACCATCGCTCTTCTGTGGTGCGGTGATGCACACGGCGCATGACGACTGGCGTCTTCACATGCTTGGGGAGCATCGACATACCACGTACCCCGCGCACGATGTTGCATCTGATGACGTCGGAGTGCCCGTCACCGAGGATGGCATCCTCGCTGAAACACAATCGATGCAGCTGCTGCAATGGCGCGTGGATGCGCACCAGTGTAGCGAAGTCGTGATGCGCCGAACGGCCTCGAGGAGCGTGTGTCTTAATATTCCACTGTTGCAGCACGGCAGCGAAGTACCAGTGCAACAAAGACGTCATTCGATCCAGATGTTCCGGGAACATCGGTTGCTTCGGCGCGTTGAGGGGGCCGCAGTGCTCGTGCCTTTATCGGCGAATACTGTCCTATGGTTCTGCCTGCCGTTCTCGCAGAAACGTGTGAAGTCGAGAGAGTTTTCGATTCTAAACTCTTTGACGGCGATTCTTCACGATTACCGCAGCGCATTCGCATACTACGATAAAGGCCAGCGCGACGTGCTTGATGTACTCGCCCACGAGACAGCGCATTTCTTCCTCAGCTTACCGGATATGCTCGAACGCATTCTCGCCTCTGTGAATACACTGCCGGCGGACATCGCCGACAAGCGGGTATCCGGGCGGGAGCTCGACCCGGACAGCCGGAGCACGATCAGGGGCGCGCTTGCGATTGGTCATGCCGCTTCGATGCATGCTACCGGCGTGTTTCGAGGTATTGCTGCATTGACGCAGGTGCGCCGGTTTGGCCCGCCCGATCACATGCTTGAGCGGGGAAGTGTTCAAAGGGCAATGGAGGACATAAGAGATAGTGCCCTTGACAGGACACGCTGTAAACTAGCGCAGAAGCTGCGTGATACGAGGGATCTCGACTTGGTTGACATTTCTCTCCCGGACGATATCGAGGGTACGATACCCGTAGGGGTGTTTAGAATCGTCATGGAGAACCTATTAGCAAATGCCACTTATGCCGCTCTGTCCGAAGATGACAAGTGGGTGGCGATTAGCGCCGTGGTGGTAGAGGAATCGCTGATAATTCAGATTCGCAACAGTGCTTCTGGTCTGTCCAGCGCCCGGGGAGCCGGGCTCTTCCTAGCAAGTGAATTATGTGCCGAGCTCGGGTGGGACCTGCGTGGACCGGTACGCGAAACTGACAGGACCGGCAGCGTCGTGGTCGAAATCGTGATACCGTCGAAAGAGACAGGATGGAGGCGATCATGACTGCGCCATACAGACTCCTTGTGATAGACGATGAACCGGCTGATTGCGGGCTGCTCTACGAGGAAGAGTGTTTGGGTACGTATATTGCTCAGGGCACGCTGGAAATCACTGAAGTACTTGAGCTCGGCGAGGCGCGCCTAGACGGCAGCCTGGCGCGCTTCGACGGATTCTTGATCGACTGGCAGTTAGATACGCGCGATCAGAGCGGGCATCATGTACTGGAGATAATCCGACGCGAGGTCCCTGGGTGTGATGCATTCTTGTGGACCAAGAGCGAGAATATCCCCGAGCGTTTTCGGCCGCTTATTCAGACGGTCGGGGAGCACAAGGTGCCATTGCTCTTCAAGCCTCTGGATCGGAGCGATCCGACGAAGTACCGACGGTATTTGCGTGAGATCAGGTCAGATATCGGACGGCGCATCCTGGATCGCGTATCTGAGAGCGAGCAATTGGTATTGACACTGGGAGAACCCAGGAGGCTCCAGCGAAGAGAGCGGTCAGTGAGCATTCCCAATGGCATTATGGAAAGACTATGTGTGTTCGCTGGCCATGCCGCATTACGTGAGCATTATGTAGTGGCTCCCAATGTGCTGTTCTTTCGCGTGTTTTCTGGGCACGGTACCTATGGGACCGTGATAGGTGAAGAAGACGGTGGATGGGGCTATCACACGTACGAAGGTGTCCGTTTTGATGCGGAGGACTGGTCGAGCATCTCAAGGCATTACTCAAGTCGTGTGCGGCCGAACTTGGCCAAGCTGCGGTCACGGCTGTTCGAGAAAGGGCTGCAGTTAGAAGAGCATGAAATGCCCTTTAGCACGGATCGCCGCAGACACCGATCAGAACTTGCAGGTCATCCTCTGATAGTGAACAGAGCGGGTATGTTCACCATTCGAACGAAGGCGAATGAGCCTGTGTTGGACGCAGACGCCATGCGCAGAGAATGGCTGCCACCGTCGTCGGAGGATATAGTTGGCGGTCGTCTGGCACAGGACCTTCGGGGAGGGGACGAGATACTCCGAGAAGTGGAGGCGGTTTTGGCGGCCGTTGGAAAAGGGGCTTTCCTGGACGCTCAGAGCGCATGTCTGAATGGGGCATGGCTCGGCCCAAGACCAGCAGATCCTCCGACAATCGTTGCAGAGCTGTACATAGCTAGTTGTTGTTGAATGGGGTCTCGGGTTTGGCCGATTTCGCGGAAATCGGGCCA
>CAZPTF010000083.1:0-13318 GCA_964589015.1 uncultured Anaerolineae bacterium | reverse complement strand
CGAGAATCAGGAGCAGCCACAGCAAGCCGATCAGCACGTGGAACCCGTGGAAGCCTGTCACCGAGAAGAAGGTACAGCCGAAAACACTGTGCAGCGTGACGCCTTCGTACGCCAGTTTGCTGAACTCCAACGCCTGGCCCATCAGGAAAGCAGCACCCAGGAACCACGTCGCGATCAGGAAGGTCCACATCCTCTGTACCGCCCGCTCGCGAATCGCGGCGAGCGCACTGACGACGGTAAAACTGCTCGTCAGCAGCACAAACGAGTTGACCGTAGTCAACGGGATGTCCAGCACCGCTGACTCGCCCGGGTTGAGCACTTTGAAGTGGACGAACGCGGCGATGAACCCGGCGAAAAACATGACCTCCGAGCCGATGAACAGCCACATGCCCAGCTTGCGGTGGTCCAGCGTCCCGCTGTGTCCCTGGTGTGTTTGCTGCTGGCTTGCAACGGATGTAACGCTCATGCATCTTCCTCCAAACGATCAGATCGGCACGTCCTGCCACGCCGGTTGCGGGATCCGACCGACCCACCCCGCGACGACGTCGCCACGTCCTCACCCGTCTGCGCCGTCCGGCGGCGACGATTGATGTCCGGAACCCGGCGCGGGCGTCCCAAAGTCGTACGGGTAGCGCACCACGATCTTCCTGCCCGCAAAATTGTGTTGTGGCGGAGGCGACGGGAGCGTCCATTCGAGCGACAGCGCCCCCCACGGATTGTCCGGCGCCTTCGGTCCCCACGCCCACGACATGAAGAAGTTGACGAGGAAGACCAGGAACGAGAACCCAAGCACGAATCCGGAGATACTGATGATCAGGTTCGTCGTCGCGAACTCGGGCACGTAATCAGCCACACGACGGGGCATGCCATTGACGCCCAGCCAAAACATCGGCATGTACGTGATGTTGAACGCGATGAAGACGAGCACGAAATGGATGCGACCGAACGTCTCGTTGTACATGCGCCCGGTGATCTTCGGGAACCAGTAGTAGATGCCGGCGAACGCTCCGAACACGCCCGCGCCGAACAGGGCATAGTGCAGGTGCGCAACCAGGAAGTACGTGTCCTGGAAATGGACGTCGAGCGGGATGGACGCCTGCATGACTCCAGTCATCCCGGCGAACAGGAAGTTAGAGATAAAACCGATGCAGAACCACAGCGGCGTCTGCAGCGTCAGCTTGCCGCCCCACATCGTCGCCAGCCAGCTAAAAACCTTCACGCCGGTCGGTACCGCGATGATCATCGACGTAATCATCATCGGGAACAGAATCGCCGGGGCGACGCCCGTCGTGAACATGTGGTGCGCCCACACCAGCAGCCCGAGCACCGAGATCGCTATGCTCGACCAGGCGATCATCTTGTAGCCGAAGATCGGCTTGCGCGCGAATACCGGAATGACTTCGGACAGCGCGCCCATCCCCGGCAACACCATGATGTACACCGCCGGGTGCGAGTAGAACCAGAATAAGTGCTGCCACAGAATGGGATCACCACCGCCGCTCGGCGAGAAGAATACGGTTCCCAGCGACCTGTCGAACAACTGCATGAACAGCCCCGCCGTAAGGACGGGCGTGCCCATGAAGATGAGGACGGTCATCGCCAGGATGCTCCACACGAACAGCGGCAGCTTCCAGAAGGTCAGGCCCGGCGCACGCATGGTCACGACGGTGGTCACGAAGTTGATCGCCCCGAGAATCGAAGAGAAGCCATTCACGATCAGGCCAATGATCCAAAACGACTGCCCGGCGGGGCCAAGGGTCGATAGCGGAGCGTATGCCGTCCAGCCGGCTTCTGCCGGACCGAATACGAATCCGAGGACGATGAGCAACCCGGCCACCAGGAACAGCCAGAAGCTCAGCGCATTCAGCCGCGGAAAGGCCATGTCTTCTGCACCGATCATCAGCGGCACGATGTAGTTGGCCAGGCCGACCAACGCCGGAATCAACCACAGGAAAATCATCACCGTCCCGTGCAGCGTGACGATCCCGTTGTAGAGACGGGCATTCACCACACCGACCCCGGGCGCAGCCAGCTCGGCACGGATGAGCATCGCCAGCACGATCCCGAGCAACAGGAAGACGAAAGACATCGCCATGTACTGCACCCCGATCACTTTGTGGTCCGTGCTAAATGAGAAGTATCTGAGCCAGCTTGCGCGCCTGGCTCGTATTCCTACACCCGTCGCCGCATCAACCGCCATACGTTCCCACCCTTCTCGCTATTGCTGCAACAGATACTGTACCAGGGCATTCAATTCCGCATCGTCCAGCCGGTCCGCGAAGGAAGGCATCGCATCCAGAAAGCCCGCGACGATATACGCATTGGGAGTGCGTAGCGACGTCTTCACGTAGTCTTCCGCCGAAACCCCCGGAATCCGACCCCCGGCGCGCGCGCCGAAACCGTCCAGACTTGGCCCCAACTGCCCTTCCGTACCCACATCGCTCAACGTGTGGCACGCACCGCACCCGAGCCGCGCGAACAGCGCACGGCCCTGAGCCACCGGATCGCCTGTCTGCGCGCTCTCCGTCTGCGACACGAGCGACTGGATCCAGGCATCGAACTTCTCTTTGCTCTCGACGATCAACGCAGTGCGCATCTCGGAATGGCCCAGGCCGCACAACTCCGCACAGATCACCGGGTAGGTTCCCTCGTTCTTTGCCTCGAACCGCGCTTCATTCACGTAGCCGGGCAGTGAGTCCTTCTTCAGCCGGAACTGCGGCACCCAGAACGAGTGGATCACGTCTTCCGACGTCAGGCGCAGCAGCACGAACTCGTCGACGGGAACGTGCATTTCCGAGCTCGACACGTTGTTGTACTGCGGGTACTTGAACTCCCAACTGAATTGCCGGCTGATCACATCGACCACCAGGTTACCGCCGCTGACCGGCTCGGCGAGTGCCTTGGCCGGTGTCAGTGGGCCGCAGAACCACGAAGCCGCGCTGTCGTAAGCGATGTCCACGCTCTTGAGGACGTCGTAGCTGTAGAAGCTCAGCACGGTGACGATGATCGCTGGGATCAATGTCCAGACGATTTCCAGCGACGTGTTGCCGTGAATCGCCAGGCCGTCACCCGTCTCGCCGGGCCGCCGGCGGAAACGGATCAGCACGTAGAGCAGCGTCCCCTCGACGAGCAGGAACACCATCCCCGCGATCGACACGGTGAAACGGAACAACTGATCGTACATCGCGGATTCGACGGTCGAGCTCTCCGGCAGGAACCACTGATACATCTTCAGCCCGATCAAGATACCACCCAAGATGATGAAGAGGGCTACCAGAGCGATACAAGCGACCTGACGGATATTCGTCTTCACGACATCCAGCCTCCTAAGCGACTACCGACGTTCACTGCCCCGCCGCACCCCACATTGCACGCCCGCAGCCGCTCACACGATCCGTGCCAGGTGCGCCCCGACGAAGATCAACAGACCGCCGGCCATGACATATCCTACACGCATCATGCGGACGTAGTTCCGGCGGACGTTCGCCGGCTCGTAGTGCCGCCACCAATCGTAAACCAGACCTGCCAGTGCCACCAGCGCCGCGCCAACGATCAGCCCTTCCCACGGGCTGTACCAGGTGCCTATCAGTACAGCCGCCAGCAGCGCAGCGGCAAGCATGCAGGCGATCGCGAACGGGAAACACCGCTCACCCCAGCGTACCGCGAAAGTCACGTCACCACGGCGCTCGTCCTCGTCCCGCTGATAGAGCTGGGTCAGCGGGTAGAACCCGGTCGTGATCAGCGAAGCCACAAACACCCCGACGAGCGCCTTCCAACTGAGCAGGGTCGTCCAATCGCTCGTCCCGCACAGCCATCCGGCCAGTGTCCCACCGGCGCCTTGCCCCACCGACACGGTCAACAGGCTCGCCAGCGGGTGCGCTTTCAAGCGGACCGCCGGATGCGAGTAGGCCGTGCTCAGCGCGAACATCGTCAGCGCCACCACCAGCAACGGCACGTTGATGAACCACGCAACCAGGATCATCCCGATCGCCTGAATCGCCAGCGAGAAGTACAGCAGCGTCCGCGTCGGCCGCGGCGGGTTCCACAACCCGCCGATCGGCCCTTCATCCTGATCGTAGTACGAGTTGAACGACGTCGACCCGCCGTAGAACAACACGTGAAACACAAACAGACCCAGCCAGAACTGGTATCCAATAGGGCCGCCTGAGAGGAAGAACCCCCACAGGAAGATCGGCATCAACATCACGTGCCAGTTCAGCCGCAGGTGCAGCACGAGCGCAGTGACGCTCATTCACTCACTTTCCATACATGATCACGTCGCCCAACCAACCCAGCGCAGCAGCGAGCACGGCCATCACGATGACCAGCGCGAAATAGACCCAGCGCATCGGCTCGGCGGGTGTCGTGAAGATTTCCGGGTTCGCCACGCGCAGCGTCAGCGCGACCACACCGATGATCAGGAACGCGAGGGAAAGCACGATCTTACCCATGAACGTGCTCTGCAAGACGCGACCATAACCGACACTCCAGGCGACCACGCCAAAAACCATCGCCACCGGCGCCATGGCCACCGCGCCCCACATCAGATAGTAACTGGCGGTCTCGAATGAATCGCTGCCGGTGAGAAAGCTCAGAATCAGCAGGACCAGCACGGCGACGATATACGCAATCGGAAAGTGGACGGCGATGTTGTGCGGGTGGCGGTCCAGCACCCACTCCACCAGCCACGGCAGCTTATGCTCATCCGTCGTCGCTTCCTGCGCAGGGACCACCAGATCGCCGACGAGCTTCACTCGCTCGAATACTTCTGCGCCGTGTGGCGCGGCCGGGAACGACTCGCTCAGATCCTGCCCGGCATGATGGCGCCGCACGTGTGTCCCCTCACGCCACATCTTGCTGCCCGACACGTCGTAGACCTTGCCCGCATACGCCACGAACGCGAGCCGGCCTTCCTGCCCGTCATTGCGCTGCAGTTCTTCCGGTTGAACGACTGTACCCATCAAAGTGTCTTCCAAGGTGTCTTCCTTTTTCTCGCATCGATCAGACGACTCAGCCGTACATCAAAAAGCATCCGTCTGGGCGTATGCCCTACGGCGTGGTCGCGCTCGGTTCCGAAGTCGCTTCCGCTGGCGGCGTCGCAGACGCCAGTTCAGTGGTGGCTGCGCTATCCGGCGCAGCCGACTCGCCTGTGCTTGTCGCGGACGGCTCGCCGGTCACGTTCACTGACGGGACCGCCGTTTCCGTCGCGTTTGCATCGCCGGTCTCCACGCGCAAGAACTCGATCAGCCCGTTCATCTCCTCATCCGAAAGCTGGCCGAAGCTCGGCATCAGACCGCCGCCGCTCTTGATCCAGGCGATCAGGTTCTCCTCGCTGAATGGCTTTCCGCCGAACAGATCCGGTTTCCGCGTGAACAGCCCGCCGAGGCCCGGACCGACCAGCTTCTCTTCGGTCAGCTTATGGCACGCCGTGCAATTGGTCTGAAAGACCTGCTTGCCCAGCGTGTATCCCGCACTGGCAGCAGCCGCTGGCACGGCTGTCCCGGCTGCGCTGGCGGCTTGACCGCTCGGCGGCACAGCCGGCATCGTCGCAGGGATCAACGTCGGAATCGGCGTCGGCGCAACAGGCAGGGGCTGAGGCCCCGCACAAGCCGCCAGCAGCGCGCATCCCAACAGAGAGATCAAAACTAGCGTTCGCAGAGAAGACATGGGCACACTCCCTTATTTTCCCGCCTGGACCTGCAACGACCGCAGATAGTTGATGACATCCCAACGCTGCCGCTCGCTCAGGTTTTCGCGCAAGGGTGGCATCGCGCCGATGCCCTGGGTAATGAACGTGTAGATCGCACCGTCGGAATACTGCTGCACACGATCCGCCATCAGGTTCGCGGGCATACGCGCATCGGCGGCCCAGAATTTGATTACCGCACCATCACCGTGACCGCCGCTGCCGTGACAGACCGCACAGTTGAGGTTGAACAGGATTCCCCCGCGTTGCAGAGATACCTCGTCGGCCCGCACCGGGTTGGCGATGTCCGCACCCTGGTCCGCATAGCCCGGCTGCGAAACCGGAACCGCCTCGTCCGGCGGCAACAGCCGTGGCCCCTCCTGGTAACCGATCGACGGCTGGTTCTCCATGAAGCTGTCGAAGTCCACGCCGATAACATCGTAAGAAAATAGCAGCACCAACAGCGCCGGGAGCGCAAATATCACCAGGGTTATCAGCATTCGGCGAATCACAGGGGCCTCCGTTCCGCATTCTCGATCTGCTCCGCTTTGGTGGCTTCGAGCACCGCGCGCATCGCCGCTTCCTGGTCTGCCTGACAGTGGATCAGCAACGCGATCCGGCCATCCGTTAGCCTCTTCGTGAAATACTGCAGGCCATAGGACGGGAACAGATTGATCCACATCATGCCCAGAAAGGTGCCAACGATCAGGAACAACATCGTGAACTCGTAGAGCAGCAGGGCGGTAGGCGGGCCGGGGACGAACGGTTGGCCGCCGACACTGATCGGGTACAGCGTCGGGGTGCCGACCGTGTAAAACAACCCGACTCCAAACCCCAGAATCGCACTGACCAGACTGATGACCGGCAACACGGTCTTCATTGCCGGCCGTCCCAGCATCGCGTGCGAATACGGCACACTCGACATCAGCGTGATGTCGCTGTCCGCGATGCCCAACGCGCGCAGGCTATCCAATGCATCCGCCGTGTGATCGAGTTCCCGGTACGTAGCCAGCAAAACGGTCGAATCGCTCATCGCACTACTCCCATTCGCTCACCGCGGTGACTTTGGTACGCCCGAAGCGCCGCAGCACATGCGTCAGTTGGCCTTCGCGGACCTCCCACACCGGAATCATCGGAATCACACGGGAGAGCAGACCGTAGAGCAGCAGGAACGTTGCCACGGAACCCACTGCGATCCCCACTTCCACGATCGACGGTTGGTAGGTGCCCCAGTTGAACGGCAGCCGGCTGCGCCGCAGAAACCCGGTAACGATCGTGTAGCGCTCCATGAACATCCCCACGTTCACAGCCAGCGCCACGAAGAACAACGCGATAGGTGTACGCCGCACCTTGCGATTCCACAGCGTGAGCCACGGAATGACGATGTTGCAGACGACCATGATGGTCCAGAACGGGTGCATCTGCCCGTAGAACTGAATGTCGAGCACGGTGTGGCCAATCGCTTCCCCGCCGTACCACTCGGTGAGCAGATCGGCGAAGAAGAAGTAGGTCCAGCCGAACGAGAGGATCAGCATGAGCTTGCCGAACGCCTCGAAATGCTCTTCCCGCACGAAATAGCTCAGCTTCATGTTCCAGCGCACGAGAAACAGGATGTTTACGACCGCTGAAACACCGGAATAGATCGCACCGACGATGAAATAGGGTGCGAAGATCGAGCTGTGCCAGCCGATCACGCGGGTCATCGCGAAGTCCCACGACACGATCGTGTGCACGGAGAACATCACCGGAATGATCGCGAAAGCGAAGACGGTCATCGACAGGGTCAGATTGCGCCATTCGGCTTCGGTGCCGCGCCAGCCCAATGAAAGAATACGATAGAGCTTATACCGCCAGCCCTCCGAGTGATCGCGCGCCATCGCCAGATCGGGGATGAGCGGCAGCAGCAGGTAGAGCGAGCTGCCGATGAAATACGAGAGGATCGCCATTTCGTCCCACAGGAACGGCGAGTGAAAGTTCGGCCACAGCGTGCGCTGGTTCGGGTACGGCACGATCCAGTAACCGCGCCACGTCCGCCCCACATGGATGCCCAGGAAGGCGACCGCGACGAGCAACGACGTGGAGGTCATCAGCTCCGCCGCGCGCGTGATCGAGCGCCGCCATTCGACCTTGAACACGCGCAGGATCGCCGACACGAATGTTCCAGAATGGCTGATGCCGATCCAGAAGACGAAGCTCGTGATGTAGACGCCCCAGAACACCGGCTTGCGGATGCCAGCCACACCCATACCGAAGCGGATCTGGTACAGCCAACCTCCGAGAAAACCGCCAAGCGCCAGCACGGCGAGCACGGCCATCACGATCCAGAACTCCACACCCGTGCGATGCATGGAGTCCATCACCATCTGGTTCATTTCCTCTTGCGGGCGGGGATCGAGCAGGAGATGGCGTTTCCGGCTCTCTTCCTCATGTGAATCTTCCAACGGCAGCGCATGAGACACAGTCATTTCAATCGACATTGGGTCCGCCTCGCTTCAGATAGGACACGGAAGGCGCGGTGCCCAACTCTTCGAGCAGGTGCAACGCGCGTGGGCTGCGCGCCAGCTTCGACACCCGGCTGTCGGGGTCATTCAGATCGCCGAAAATCAACGCTTCGGTGGGACACGTCTGCACGCACGCTGGCACGACGTCGCCGTCCTTCATGGGCACGTGTTCGGCGTTCGCTTCGTCGCGTGCCCGCCGGATACGCTGGATACAGAAGGTGCACTTCTCCATGATTCCGCGCGTGCGTACCGTCACGTCCGGATTCAACTGCTCATTCAGCGGCTCAGGAAAATAGGGGTTGAACCAGTTGAACATCCGCACCTTGTAGGGACAGTTCACTGCGCAGTAACGGATGCCCGCACAGCGGTTGTAGATCTGCAGATTGATGTTGTCGTTCTGGTCATGCATCGTCGCGTACATCGGGCACACCGGCTCGCATGGCGCGGCCTGGCAGTGCTGGCACATCATCGGCACGAATTCGGCCTGCAAATGCGGGTATTCACCGTGCCAGTAGCGCTCGAGGCGTATCCAGGGCAGCGCACGCTTGATGATGAACTCCTGTTCTCCCACTGTGGGCACGTTGTTTTCCGCGTAACACGCCACAATGCATGCACCGCACGCCGTACACACGTCCAGATCGACCACCATGCCCCAGCGGTACTTGCCGTCCCTAGCTTCCGCCATTTCTGCAACTCCTGTATGGATTCGGGCGATTCGTTCCCGTTACATCAATCCGCACGAACCGGCACCACTCAATGCTCGCGACCGTTTCGGACATACGCGATCCCTTCGGCATCTTCCAGTCGCGCCAGCGCGCGGGTGCGTCCCGTAGCTGCGACGCGAACACGCGTGGCTCCCACGGCCAGCTCCATCCCGCCCGCCTGCGCCGGTACGATCAACTGCGCCGGGTTACTGCCGTTCCCTTTCGCGAAGCGACCATACTGCGTGTGCCCGCGACCGAGCGGCATTCCGGCAACCCCCTCCCCGATACCGGGATAGACATACACGAGCGCTTCTACCGCACCGCCGCTCGAGCTCACGCTGACGACGTCGCCGTCCTGCACGCCCAACCCGCGTGCCGTATTCGGATGGAGCTCGATCCACGTCTGCCACGTGACCGTCGTCATCGGATCGGGCAGCTCCTGCAGCCATGATTTGTTCGCGCCGCGGCCGTCGTACACACCATTGGACAGGTACGGATAGAGCACGAGGGGATAGTCCACCTGCTCCCCGGCAAAGGTCGGCAACACCGGAACGAGCGGCTGCGAGAACGCCGCGCCGGCCGCAGGCTGCCGCCACTCCGGCGTTTCGCTCCACCAGC
Source organism: uncultured Anaerolineae bacterium (assembly GCA_964589015.1). Taxonomy (GTDB): domain Bacteria; phylum Chloroflexota; class Anaerolineae; order DAOTYC01; family DAOTYC01; genus CAZPTF01. The sequence goes on along the minus strand of CAZPTF010000083.1, from coordinate 3,809 downwards.
CACCGCGCTGCCGCCAGATGGCCCAACTCCCACCAACGCTATCTCCAAACAACTTACCGGTCATTTCCTTCAAGAACTCGACTTCGTTCTGCCAGGGCAACGCTTCCCTCAGCGCCCCACCGAGCTGTTGCGCCAGCGCCAGCAGGACATCGACCGTGGCGCGCGTGTCGTAGAGCGGCCGCATCACCGGCTGCTGCCCGCTGACGATTCGCCGGTCGGCGTGGGGAGCCACGTGGTAACCCCAGCCTTCGAGATTCGTGTGGTCGGGCAGAATGAGATCCGCCTGCACACCGGTTTCGTCCACCACCGGGTTGAGCGACACCACCAGCGAGACATTACCCAATGCGGCGGCAAACTCGCTCGCCAGTGGCAGATCATAGATGGGATTCGCCCCATGTACGAACAGTACCTGCACTTTGCCCGCGCGCATGTCTTCGATCAACTGGTACACGCCGGCATACGACGCCGGAGCGACCACGTCGAACCCTTCCTGGTCCATCGCGGCGGGCAGGAACACACCGCCCGGTTTCCCGAAACGCTCCATCAGCAGATTCAGCGCATGGACCGCCTGCACCGCGGACAGCGCGTTGCGCTGCCCGGCGAGCGCACCGCCGGCGATCGCGACCGGGTTCTCCACAGCGGAGAAAATCCCGGCCAGGCGTTCCAGCTCTCCAACCGCGACGCCACACGCTTCAGCCATCTCAGGCACACTGACGCGCTCACACAACGCTACACCCTCATCGACGCCGCGCTGCTCGGCGATGATCTTGCTCAACGCCAACGCCGCCAAGCCCTCGCTGCCGGGGTTCACCCTGATCCACTCGTCGGCACTGGCCGCTGTCGGGGAACAGCGCGACTCGAATTGCACGATGTGGCCGCGCTTTCCCAACAGACCACGCCGCAGCCGGCTGTACGCGCAGCTGTAACCAACGGGAGATAACCACGTTTCGAGAAAATTCGCGCCGAACGAGAAAACCACGTCGGCCCGACTGAGGTCGTAGATCGGAGCGCGCGGGACACCGAACAACGCCTCACTCGCCGCAGCGAGCATCGCCGTCCCTTCGACCTCATCTCCCAGTGTGTAGGATACAACCGGAGACGAACCCAGCGCACTCAGGAAGCGGGTGGCAACCCATTCCAGGTGCGACGACAGGTTGCCACCCAGGAACGCCACCGCCCCCGGTGAGGCTTTCGCCAGTGCGTTACCAACGGTTTGCAGCGCGTCTTCCCAATAGATGGGCTCGAACTGCGCGGAGCCACGCCCATTGACCTGTCTGACCGCATTCTTCAGCCGGTCCGGGTCGTACAGCTCCTGGAGAGCCGCCTGGCCACGCGCACACAACTTACCCGCGTTCAGCGGGTGCAGCGGGTTGCCTTCAATCTTTCGCGCCCGCCCATTGCTCACCCGGACGATGATCCCGCAACCGGCCGGGCATTGCCGGCACGTGCTCGCATACCACAGGCTCTCACCGGGCAGCCCTTCCTCGGGCGGCTTGACGTAGGATTCCAGGTATTCCGTACGTTGCAGGTTGACGGTGCAACCGCTCACCACGGTCGTCGCGGCCGCCAGCGCGCCAGCCTTCAAGAAAGTTCGACGTGTCAGTTTTGGCGACATGCAAGCCCTCACTTATGACAAGTAACACATTCGACCAGACGCTGCAATTTACTCGAAGCTTGTTGGCGATGACAGGCCAGACAGAACCCCATGTTCAGACGATAGACCGGATACACGTTCGCCATCCCGCCGACGTTGCCGTGGCACGATTCGCAGTTCACGCCGTTGGTCACGTGCGCGCGGTGATTGAAGAAGACGAAGTCCGGCTGATCGACGCGTTTGACCCAGCGCAAAGCGCGTCCCTCTTCGTAATACTCCAGCAGGCGGTCGATATCAGCCTGTCCTTTTTCATTCTGTACGGCCACACTGCGGTGACAGCCCATGCATTTCTCCATGGACGGCAAACCTGCAACAGGCCCATCGAGTACGCCCGGGTGGCAAAAGACACAAGGCACACCAGCCATTACGTGCTTCTGATGATTGAAATGGATATCTTCTTCGGCGAGTGCGCTCAAAGAAGCGCTCTGCAACGCGAAGAGCACGAAAAAGAGGATAAGCATCAATATAAAGAGGATAACGGGAAGCTTCCACGGTAAACGGGGGCTGTATCCAGGCTCGACCTGCGCCATAGTAGACTCCGCTCCTTCGATGGCAATGACGATCACGTCTCAAAGATGATTCCGACAACAAGAAGTGTCAAGCAAACCGGGTATTTGAGCGGTCGGCTCATTGCGAATCCACCGAGCCACGACAGCATTCTACCATAGATGGCCGCGGTTTGTCAACATCTTTTGTTAGAAAAGGGGCATTTGAGATTGTAAGCAATTCTACGCATGCCCTATGGTTGACGACGATTCATTCCTCAGCGGTCGATCAGCGCCAGACCTCACGGAGCAAGTTTCTCCGGATCCAAATCGTCAGTGAGCGAACGATTGCTGAACATCACGTCCGGATTGAGAATGTCGGCGGGATCGAAGATCTGTTTGAGTCTACGCATGTATCCCAGAAATGGCTCACCCCATTCTCGCACCAGGTAGGCGGTCCGCAGGCGACCCATGCCATGCTCGGCGGTGATCGTCCCGTCGTACCGGAACACGACTTCGTAGACCTCATCCGCCACACGCTGCAGTAGCGCCGGCAGATGCGGATCGCTCAGATCGAACAGCGGGCGCAAATGCAGATTGCCACTGCCCGCATGACCGTAGATGGCAGCAACCAACCCGTTGCGGTCGAACACAGCCTGTACGTCTTCGATGAACGGGGCGAGGAAACGCGGATCGACGCCGACGTCGTTGACCAGCGAAAGCGCGCGGTGGCCGGGGAGATAGTTACGCACGGTCGGCAGAAGCGCCTTGCGGATCTTCCACAGGCGGGCCTGCGTGTCCTCGCCATCGACCGGCTGCGGTGCGATCGCCAGGCTGTAGCCACGTTCGCGCACCAGCCGCTCCACCTGTGCCATTTGCGCGTGCCGCTCCGGCCCTTCGAACTCGACCATCACCAGGTGCGTCTCGTCCGCCGGCATGCCCAGATCCGGGTTACGCGCACGAATCACCTCCAGCGAACGGGAATTAATGATCTCGATGGCAGCGACGCCGAGCGGCTTAACGTACTGCACCATATCCCCCGCCTCTTCGAGGTGGCTGAAGAACAGCAGCATCGACGATTTCCCTTCGACGTAAGGTTCCGCCCTGAGCGTCGCCCGAACGATGATACCGAGCGTCCCGATGCTTCCAACGAGGAGCTGCGCCACGAGTTCTCCAACCGGCAGGTTCCGCAGGAAGGCGAACAGGTTGTATCCGCTCGCCAGTTTCATGCCCTTGCGCGCGTCGAGCCGCGCGGTCGCGGCGGCATCTGCCAGCACATCGTCGCGCAAAGCACTCACCGCGTCGCGAATACGCGCAGGGATGCTGCTCTCATCCGTGGTATCGACCAGCTCCCCATCGACCGTCACGAACCGCACCGCCACGAGGTAACGATCGATGGAGCCGTGCTTGAGCGCGTGCGGCCCGCTGGCTTTGGTGGCGATGTTCCCACCGATTTCCGAGATGGCCCCGCTGGAGGGATCCGCCGGCAGGTAGTAGCCGTGCTCGCGCAGCGTCTGCTGCAGCGCATCGTGGAGCAACCCCGGCTCGACGGTCACGCGCAGAGTTTCCGCCGTCTCAGCCAAGCCGATGACGCGATTCAACGGCCCCATCTTGTCGAACACGAGCACAATGCCCCGTCCCAAGGCCGCTCCGGCGGTCCCACTGCCACC
>CAZPTF010000082.1:8714-13400 GCA_964589015.1 uncultured Anaerolineae bacterium | reverse complement strand
CGCACCATTCCCAGCCCACGGCTGACATACATACGTGCCTTCCCCGCTTCGTACCACCCTTCCATGTAACGCCAGCAGCCCAACCCATCGAGATTCCCGCCACGTTTTACATAGCCCACCGTCTCGAAGGCGGTGGCGAGATGCGCGTATAAATCCGGATGGGTCGTTGATGCAAAATCCTGCCACGCGAATTTGAGTTGTGCGCCGTGCGTATGCCCGGATAAAATGACCAGTGCATGGCCGGCTGCCTGCGGCAGAATGTTGGGATTGTGCGACAGTAACACCGTCACTGCGTCTTGTGGGATACCACGCAAAGTTTCGACCAGATCGGGTTGGCCCGCGAGGAGATCGTCGATCCCGGCAAGCCAGATTCCGGGCACAATTTCCCGGTTTTCGTTGCTCAGCAGCGTAATGTCGCTCGCCTGCAGGACCTCACGTACCATACTGGCTCCGTCCCAGTAGTCGTGATTGCCCATCGTCGCGTAAATGCCGAGAGCTGGGGACAGCGCACGGATGTGGCCCAAGGCCTGCTGGAATTCACCGGCTGACTCTGGCTGGAACACGTGGTCGCCGGTCATAACGACGAGATCGGGCCGCAGGGCAGATACGAACGCAGCGACCTGCCGTATATCGCCGGATTTCACGAAACGGCCGATGTGTAAATCGGACAGTTGCACGATGCGCGCTCCATCCATTTCACGTGGTAAGGCAGGCACGATGATATCGTAGTCCGTCAGTTCCACCCGGTATTCCCACCCCGCTTCGAGGCTATCGATTCTTGCATAGGACCCCATTGCGGTTTGCGTCTGCATCATTTGATAAGCCCCCAGAAATTCGCGGGAGACCCCCATAGCCGTGTTCTCGTTGCGGATACACGTGAAGCGCGATGCATTTCGCTTCACGCCCAAGGAAGTGACACTGGTGTCACACACAGCGAATTTTGCGCCATAGCGGTCCGGAACAGGGGATGCTGGCTTGAGACTGGGAACCATCGCTTCCGCAACCAAACTGATCAGATTTGCAAGATCGCGAGAGCGCAGTCGCCGGCGGTGCATGGAGAAGTCTGCTGTTGTGTTCTCCGCTTCCGCCGGGTTTAGATCCACACCTCTGTTTTGAATGATTACCATGATGAGTACTGCGACCTGCTTCCACTTTCCAATCAAATTACCGGATTCACCGGCGAGGCACAGCAACTGCTTCCTGATGCGGGATCGTGTTTCCGCCATGCCCAACAGCCAATTTTACTGCATTGCGAGGAAAAGACAAATGTGACATTGAACGACCGAATTTGCCCAAAAGGTATTTACATTTTCAGAAGGTATGGTAAAATGTTAATAAGGATATCCTGAGTTATGGTCCCATTATCTGAATGCCGGAGGAGAGAGAATGGATATCTCTGTGGATGAGGTTCTGAGACGATCCCGTGAAGACAAGATTTCGTTCGTAGAAGCCATCATCAATGATAGCGAGGGTATCGTGGCCGATCCCCTTCCCGCATTGAAGGTACTGCTGAAGGACAAAGACGAAACAGTCCGGAAACTGGCAGTGACCGCTGCCTGGGACTATCCGGATGTGGACATCATCGATGTGCTCTTCGACATCGTGTATCACGATCGTTCCAAGGACGTACGTGCCAAGGCCGTAGTCACATTGGGAAGATTCATCTACGAAGGGACGATCGCAGACTACAATTATCCGTGGGTCGCACTGGAAGAAGACCCGCTCAAAGAAGAATCGCTTCCGGAAAAAGACTTCTTGAGAGTTAAACAATTTCTGTTGGAGCTGTTTCGGGATGAGCGACAACCGCTCGACGTCCGGCGATTCGCTGTCGAGTCGCTCAGTTTTCTGGTAGCGCCGGATGTCATCACGCTCATCCGTGAGGCCTATGAGCACCCCGACCCGAACATGAAGGTCAGTGCCATTTTCGCGATGGGCCGCAACGGCAATGAGGCATGGGCCAATATCTTGCTGAAAGAACTAAACAGTCCTGTACCGGAAATCCAGTTCGAAGCCACACGGGCATCCGGGGAATTCGGGTTGCAGGAAGCCGCACCGCTACTTATGGATCTGGCCGAATCCGAGAACAAAGATCTCGCGCTGGAAGCCATTTGGTCGCTGGGACGGACCGGCGGAACCGGCGTGCGCCCGTTTTTGGAGGATTACACCGAGAGCGAAGACCCGGACGTCGTCGAGGTCGCCGAGGCGGCGCTGGATGAACTGGGTCTGACAGAACTCATCGACGACCTGGAAGACACGGTCCGTCCGCCCAACAAGTACGAGGATGACGATTATGAAGATTTCCTCGCCGATGACGAGGAGGACGATGAATAGCGGGCCACCTGCTATTCCACTGCGGCAAGCCGACCTTGCAATCCTTCATCCAGTGCTGAGCAATCCATCCAGGACACGGATTGCCACGTCGTCTCCCTGATTGAGCTCGGAGCGGCGCACGTCCCGTGCTTTACGGATAGCAGCCATACTGTCCTGGAACTCCTCGCCTGGTAGCGTGACTTGCCGGCCCACCAGAATCCCCCCTAAGATCAGCGGTACATACAGAAAATCGACGGGCAGCGGAGCACGATTACCCAGTTGGCTGACCACGAAATCTCTGACACCTCGTTGTTCCTCGAATGACCACGTGCGTTCCTTGCGGTCGCCTTCGAGCAATCCAAAACTGAGCGCAATCGCCAGTTTGAGGATATGTAGATAGCCAAACTTCATCAGCAACCATACCGCGTTGTCGAATGGGACATCAGAGAGCAGGAGCCGCTGAAAGACCGGCACAAACAGGCCGTCCTGCAACGCTTCGTCAGACAGGAACAATTCGACCGTATGCGTCAGTATCTTCCCCAGAAAGATGCCTTCTCCCAGCGTCAAATCGATACCGGCGCTCGCGAAACGTTGTTTGCTCTCGTTGAGCATCGCGGCAAACAGGACAGGGCGTGTCAATGGCGGCACGATGTGGAGCCGGCGGTCGTTGAATTCTTTGCCCGCCCGCATCTGGATCTCCAGGTCTTCCTGTTTCCACAGGCTCTCCAAGCGCGGCGATAGATTGGCTTCGCCCTGACCAGTACCTTCCTGCACTGTCAGCTTGAGCATGGGGTGTTTGTCCGCTCGACTCGCGTAGGCAACGCCGATCGTCGAGGCCAATTGCAGCCCGACGACATCGCGAATTGGAATATCCGGCAAGCGCCCTTTCGATCGTGGGGCACGCACTCTTTGAGCGCCACGCGGAATTTTCCCCTGCAGTTGGAGGCGGAGCGGATAGGTGCCGGGTGGCACGTCCACTGGAAGAACCGGGATGCGCAGCTCGCTGACCGCGCCGGCTGACAATGTCAACATACCGCGAGTCTCAGCCGCCTTGAACCCCTCCAGCCGCTTCGAGAGCTTGGGCAGATTCAGAAAGATAGAGAACTCCACGGCAGCAGCCAAAGTGTTTTGCAAGGCCAAAACCAAAGTCGTGCTCTGCCCGACAGCTACCGGATTCGGATCGAAGCGGGCAATGTATTGAACCCCGTCTGCTTCAAGCCTCTGGCTGGCATCGAAGAAGTCGCCCAGGATATCCGGGTATTGGATACTCACAGTCACCTCCACCGGCGAGAACACGCTCTTGCGTGCGGAACAACCGTTTCAGCGATGTCACGCCCTGCCACCAACACACGCGCGGTTGACGACGATTCAGCAGCCAAATTCCCGTTTCAGGGCCAGACCCAAACGTCGAATCCCCTCTTCGATCATTTCAGGTCGCGCATTGGAGAAATTCAACCGCATCGAATTCTTCCCATCGCCCCTGGGATAGAAAGCAACCCCGGGCACAAATGCCACTTTTTCTTCCAAGGCGATCTGTAGAAATTCGGACGTATCGACGTGTTCCGGCAGGCTGACCCACAGGAACATGCCCCCCTGCGGGTGCGTCCAGGTCACGCCAGATGCGGGGAAGTACTTCTCCATAGCCGCTAACATGACGTCCCGGCGCTCGCTGTAGACACGGCGGATCATCTTCACATGGTCGCGCAAGATACCGCGTTGGCAGATGTCATAAGCAAGCATCTGGATCAGCATGCTGGTATGCAAGTCGGCACCTTGCTTAGCCTGGATCAGCTTATTGATGAGCAGCTCAGGGGCGACGACCCAGCCGAGACGAATACCGGGAGCCATGGTCTTGGAGAAAGTGGACAGATAGAACACGTTCTCCTTGTGCAATGCGATCAACGGCGGCAGATCTTCGCCTTCATAGCGGAGTTCCCCATAAGGATCATCCTCGATGATGAACGTGCCATATTGCGCCGCCAGGCGCGCGATTTCCTTCCTTCTTCCCAACGTCATCGTAACCCCGGAGGGATTCTGGAAATTCGGCATCGTGTAGATGCAGGTGACCTTGTTACGAGCCAGGATGTCTTCTAACTTGTCAGGCTGCATGCCTGACTCATCAATGGGTACAGTCAGATACTCCGGTTGGTACGCGTTGAAGGCCTGCAAGGCACCCAGGTACGTAGGCGCTTCGGTAACGACGATATCCCCAGGATCTATGAACATTTTCCCGATGAGATCGAGTGCTTGCTGTGAACCGTTGGTCAGCAGAATGTTCCCGAGTTCGGCGGGAACGCCGTACTTCCGCATCTTCCCGACGAGATATTCTTTGAGCGGAGGATACCCATCGGTAGGTCCATATTGCAGGGCCTGTGC
>CAZPTF010000082.1:4132-8614 GCA_964589015.1 uncultured Anaerolineae bacterium | reverse complement strand
ATGGCGATTCAACCACGAACGCATTTTCTCGGACGATTACAACGCAACGAGTTACAGCGTGGCGACTCCCAATTCGTGCAGGACCCTCGCCACATGCAGGATATCGTTCACGTGGAAATCTACGCTGTCGTTTGCCACTTCTTTGTTGCCAACCAGCACGGTAACCATCCCAAGGTCTTTACCGGGACGCAAGTTGCGCACGTTATCCTCGACCAGCAGGCAGTTCTGTGCCGGGATGCCGAGCAGGTTCACTGCGTGTGCGTACGCCTCCGGATAGGGTTTGCCAACATAGTCGTTGGCCCGAACATCGATGATTCGCTCGAAACACGAATCGATCCCCAGCACCCGTGTCACATTGAGCGCATGCTCGGTGGTCGCGTTCGTGAAAATGACCTTGCGGACCCCAACCCGATCCAGCATCGTCTTCAGTGCGGGATTGGGAACCACGAATTGGGTCAGCTCAATGTCGTGGACGAACGCCAGGTAGTCTTCGGGGTCGATAGCGTGATGAATCTGAAGCCCACGCAGGCTCGTCCCATATTTCCTATAATACTCTTTCCGGAGGCTGGAAGCAAGTTTGGCGCCCAAACCCATGCGTACTTCCATATAAGCATGGATGCGGTGTCCGATCGCTTGCATCAACCCGATGTTGCTTGGGTAAAGCGTTTCATCCAGATCGAACAGGATCCCCTCGATTGTGCGGTCAGGCATCAGGCGTGTTTCCTTTGCAGTTCGTCGAGGACGGTGCTGAGGCGGGCGAGACCGGTCTGCAAAATCTGCGTATCGCACGCAAAGCCCAGCCGCAGATAGTTTTCGCACTCGAAGCAATCGCCGGGGGCCAGCAGCGTGCTGTGTTTCCGGACCAGCTCCAAACACACCTGCCGCGAAGGAACGGGCAGATCATAGTGCAGGAAAGCGGTCGTCCCGGCACGCGGCGGCGTGTAGCTAACCAGGGGCTGTTCCGCCACCCACTCCGCGACGATACGGGCATTGCGGCGGAGCAGGGTCAGGTTCCGCTCCATAATCCGCTCGCGGTGGCTCAGCGCCATCACCGCCAGGCGTTCGTCGATCTGGCCACAGCTAATGGTCGTATAGTCACGATGAAGCATGCACGCTGCGACGATCACCGGCGGAGCCGCCAACCACCCAAGCCGCAATCCCGCCAGGGAATACGTCTTGGCAAAGCTGCCCGTGACAATTGCCCGCTCGCTCAAGTCCACCAGAGATGGCACCGTATCGCCGCTGTGAATATAGAGCCCGCGATACGCTTCATCGCACAGGACGTACGCCCCACATGACTCCGCCAGTACGCAGATTTTGGCAAGCGTGTCCGTTTCGAGCAGTGCTCCGGTCGGATTGTGCGGGTTGTTGATGACGATCAATTTCGTCCGCTCATCGATCAGACTCGCCAGCTCGTCCAGGTTTGGCTGGTATGCCGCTTCCGGACGAAGACGCAGGCGTTTCACCTGGGCACCGAAGGATTCGGCGACACGGTAGAGCTGTTCATAAGCAGGAAAGACGGAAATCACTGTATCACCCGGTTCGACCAGGCTGTAGAAAACCAGGAAGTTGGCGCCAATCGCCCCATTCATAATCAATATATTGTCCGGATCGTGTTCGCGATACAGTCCCGCCAGCAGACGGCGCAGGCCAGGCGTACCCGTGATGTGACCGTAGCTCAAGGTCAAGTCCAACAGGTCATCCAGCGAGGCGCCGGTCAGCGCGAGCAATTCCTGCACAGTAAACGGCTTGACGCACGTCTCGGCCAGATTGTACGCGACACCCGTTTCATACGCATCCATCCACTGCTCGATAGCAAAAGGCTCGATTCTCAAACGTTTTCCTCCATTGATCCGAGAGTGCGTTCGAAGTATGGGTTGAGCTGTTTCTCCGCACCGTACACCTCCGCCAGAATGCTGTGTACAACCCGAGCATCGATATTCCGCCCACTCAGCACCGCCGCTACTTTCTTGCCCCCCAACTGCAATTGCCCGCTGAGCAGTGGGGCGACCACAGTGGCACCCGCCCCCTCCACCAGCTCCTGGGAGAGCTCCAGCAACGCTGCAACGGCAAGACGAATGTCAACTTCTTTGACGATCACGATATCATCGAGCAAATTGCGGGCAATTTCAAACGTGTACCGGCCATAGCCACCCGCGAGGCCATCCGCAATAGTGGGGGTGGCCGCGTATTCTTCGCAGGCGTATCCATTGCGGAAGGAAAGCCACGCCGCCGGCGAGGCATCGGGCTGCACACCGAGCACCCTGACCTGCGGATTGATGCTCTTGGCAGCCAGTGCGACGCCCGCGCTGAGCCCGCCGCCACCGACAGGCACCAGAATCACCTCGACATCCGGCAATGTCTCCATAATCTCGAGGCCGGCCGTGCCTTGACCGGCAACGATCAGCGGATCGTCGTAAGCCGGGACGTAAGGGACACGCTCTGCGTCCCGGAACGCCGTGGCAGCGTGATGCGCGGATTCGTAGGAATCGCCAGCCAAGCGGATATCCGCGCCGAACTCCTCCAGTTTCCTCCGTTTGGCTTGTGGGGTGTTGCGTGGCAGGAAGATGGTCGCTGGCGCGTCACCACACAGGCGGGCCGCATAGGCCACTGCCAACCCATGATTGCCGCTGGAAGCGGTCACCACTCCCCGCGCCAATCCCGACCGGGGCATGGCGGTCAGGTAATTCAACGCTCCACGCAGCTTGAAGGACCCGGTGAGTTGACGATTCTCCAACTTGAGATAGAGATGGCAGTTGCAGCGTTGACTCAGGACATAGTCGTAGTGAAGAGGCGTGTGCCCGATTCGAGCGGCAATCCGCCGGCGGGCCTGTAGGATATCCCGCAGAGTCAGCGACATGCGGTCCTCATTCCTCTCCGACCAACTCGCTGAATAGCGCCTTGTTGCTGAGGAACTTACCCGTAGCGGTACGCACCTGATCCACCCAATCATGGGCCGACCCGTTGTCGTAGAACGATTGCTCCAAGAACTCCGTGACCTCCGGGTTCCCAAACAGCGAGCCAAAGCGCTGATTCAGATAATTGATCGCTTGGCTGGCGATGATCTCTCCGATCACCTCATACTGGAGATGGATAGGTCTGAGTATGTATTCGGGTTGAACCACCCAACCCGACCAGGGGACATTCGGCAATAACAGAAATGCCTCCTGGACCTCTCCCCAGATCGCGTCCAGATCGCCATCCGGCATTTCGTAGATGTGGCACTCGAACACACTGAGCGCCATCAAATAGCGCAACCGCAGTATCAGCAGATCGTAGGAGAGTTGGTCGAGTCGCGCGCGCCTGCTTTCGGGCAGCAAACGCCGCCGCCTGATCCAGGTTGAATCCGCCGCGACCCGCGCCAGGAACGCCCCCATCCCGGCACTGTAGCATGGGGCATGCTGTCGCAACAAGTACGAAGGCTGCTGGGTGAAGCCCGCAACCAGAGCTTGGCCAAACGCGCGTGCGATTTCGATGTATGCAGACCAGCCCTGCTGATGGGATAACGCGAGTTTGACGTTTTCCGGAGCATGAATAGGCCAATAGAAGCAGGAATAAGGCAACCGTTCGGTCACCTCGGGTGCGAAATGGAGCGCGTCCCACGAGATACCCAACGCCTTGATCAATGCGACCACATCTGGCGCGCTGCCGTTGAATCCGGATGCCCCGTCGGACAGACCCAGGCGCGCTTGCGGCACATAGGAAATGTCCCAGATTGCGAGCTTGCTGGACGAGGTTCGGTCCCTGATCCGTCCCAACAACAGCTTGTACGTATCGAGAGTGGCTTCTTCCAGATCGACGTAGCGTTCCAGAACCGCATCTCTGGACAAACCTTCGGGTGCCAGAACGAGGTCAATGTAGGTCTCGTAGCCCTGTTGCCGCGCCCAGCGGTTCCGGCGACGAACCAACTCGAGAAAAGCGGGGCGGAGTTGGTTGGATAATGGCGCCTGCGCCTGCCAGAGGTGTTGCCGGTATTGCCGGCTCGGATGCGTGTGTAGAAGCGCCGTGAATTTGCCCCAGGGGAGCTTTTCGCCGTTCACCTCGGGGAGTGTGTCGAGAAAGTCCTTTTCGAGCTGGTGGCGGAGTTCGTACACATCGGACTGACAATCCACACGGGCAGGGATAAGTCTGCGCCCCAGAAGTGTCAATCTGCGCTGTACGGGATTGGTGGGCGCCAACTCACCGACCCAGCGCATGACAGTAAACCAGATATCCTCGTCGAGCAATAGGGCTGCCCGTTCCCGTTCGCATTGCAAGAGGGATGACGTTTTCGCGTGGAGATAGAATGCCCATTGCCTTTTCCGGCAATTCGTCTCGACCGTCTCCAGTCGTTGCTCTATCTCATCGACAAAACTCAGCAATTTCTCCTGGCCGGGCACATTCAGCGATAGTTTCGTAGCCTGTCTTGCTACCATGCCACTCTCCTCGAATCATGACTCATCTCTGGCTCGGCTCTCGTTCGGTTCGTGTCACACTCAGCGA
>CAZPTF010000082.1:0-4032 GCA_964589015.1 uncultured Anaerolineae bacterium | reverse complement strand
CGGTGACGACGTCCTGGGGCCCGTTCAGCGCAGCTATCCCGGCGTATTCAACGAATGCTGCCGCACACGTCGCAGCGTGCTGCTGCACTTTCAGAATCTCACTGATCAGCGGTGCACGGGCAGCAGCATACCCCAACCGCCAGCCAGTCATGGCGTAGGCTTTTGAGAGGCCGTTGATCACAATCGTCCTATCCGCCATTCCGGGGAACGTGCCGATACTGATGTGTTCACGCCCATCGAAGATGATCTTCTCATAGATCTCATCCGAAATGACCAGCAGGTCGTGTTCGATCGCGAAATCGGCGATCACCTGTAGCTCTGCGCGCGTAAGTACCCGGCCGGTAGGGTTGTTGGGTGAATTGAGGATCAGCAGTTTGCTATAGGGACTCAGCTTGCGGCGCAGGGCATCCGCAGTAACCGTAAAGTTGTCGCTCTTGTCCAGCGGAACGCGAATCGGAGTGGCGTTGGTCAGTTGAACCATCGGTTCGTAGGAAACCCAGAAGGGATCGAGAATCAGGACTTCGTCGCCTTCGTCCACCAAAGCCGTGATCGTCGCATAGAGAGACAACTTGGCCCCCGGACTCACGACGACCTCGGTAGCTGGATCGAAATCCAGCCCGTTGTCGTCTTTCAACTTCCGTGCAATGGCCTCGAGCAGGCCCTTCACGCCACGACTGGAGACGTAGTGAGTGTGGCCCTTGTGTATGGCCTCCTGCGCGGCCTCGACAATGTGGGAGGGAGTGGCAAAGTCGGGATCGCCTCCTCCCAGGTTGATGACATCAATTCCCTCTTGGGCCATCGCACGCGCCTTGTCCGACACCATCACTGTCGCCGAAGGCTGTACGGCACCCATTCTTCTTGCTGCTCTCTTCTTGCTCTCCATCAGAAGCCTCCTCTGTGTCGTCCCTTGGTTCACCAGACAGGGAAACTTCGTCGTTTCCTGGGATTCTACGTCACGATCCAACTAAGTATGCCACCATTCGACGTTTTTCGCAAGAGCCGTTTGACAAGAAAAACAGCCAGGTGGATGAACCCGCCTGACTGTCCAGTTGACTATATCAGCGAACGCCCCGGCATGCTACTGCTGAATGGGCATGCGCACGGGGATCTCCGTCGGAACGACGTCCCGGGTCCAGAACTGCTCGATGATCGCCGACTGCTTCTGTTCTGACAGCCAGTTCGACAGCACCTGGCTCTGCTTGGCCTGCAGTGACGCCGGCTCCAGCTCACGCGCCGGGTCGAACTCGTCGAGCTTGATAATGTGGTACCCGAATGGCGACTTTACCACATCAGTGTAGATCTGCCCCGGCTCCAGCGCGAACGCCGCCTTCTCGAATTCGGCAACGAAATCGCCTTTCGCATGCCAACCCAGATCTCCACCGTTCTCCTTGCTGCCCGGATCCGTAGAGACTTCCTTGGCCACCGTCGCGAAATCCTCGCCACCGGTGGTGACACGCTTCAGCACGTCCTCTGCCTTGGCCTTGGCAGCTTCATCCGCCGCCATGCTGGCCTCCGCCAGCTCCTCGGGGGACGGCGTCGGCTCACCCTCGGGTACCGCAGTCGGCGTCGCGGCGGTCACCAGGATGTGACTCGCGTGAACCTGCGGCTCAAGCGTGGGCATCTCTGCCTGGAGAGCCTCCTCAACCTTGGAACGCAGCAGGTCAGCCCGGAAGAGCGCCTGCAGATCCTGCTCGCCGAAACCAGCGAACTGCTGGAACTGCCGGAGAGACTCGTTGTATACCTGCTTGAACTCATCTTCGGTCATCGGTGCGATGGTGGGGGTAGGCGTCAGTGTGATGACCTGTGTCGCAGTCAGCGTCGGAGTTGCGGTCGGAGTGGGCGGGTTGCGGTCGTAGCCGAACTGCTTCTCGATCTCCGCCTGCAACTCGCCATCCGTCACCGTTATGTCACGCTTCGCGGCTTCCTGGCGGATCAGTTCATCGTCGATCATATCGTCCAGCACGTCTTGAGGCAAGGACTGCTGCCGCACCTTCAACTGATCGATGTTCTGCTGCAGATAGTCATACATGAATTTCTGTTGTTCATCGGCTGCGAACTGCGCTTGTTGCTGCTCCAGTTGCTGCAGATTGCGCTGTAGTTGATAGTTCTGAAAACTATACAATTTCTGATAACTGTCCCTGGAGATAGATACGCCATTTACTTTGGCAACAGGTGACTGAGGCTGTAACACGTAGATCTGGACCAGGCCAAAGATAAGCACGAGCAGAATAAGGCCGGCGACCACACCAGCGCCAACGAGCAACGTGCGTTCCTTCTGCTGATCTCGCTTACGATAAGCTATCTGTTTCCTGGTAAGCTGCTTAGGTTCCTTTGTGTCTCTCTTCGCCATCTAACGCCTCTCCCTCTGAAAAGGATACTGCACAAGCAGGCACATCCGCACGTTACGCTGAAATGACTTGAACTCAGACCCACATCCGTACACAAACTAGGGCAAGGCAACCCCAAGACAACATGGTATCACCTTGCCAAATCCAGTTTGACCCTGATCGCAGCAGTCACACGATCCCAACGGCATCACAAGTTAAGACCTGGCAGGAAGCCACCAGGTCTCAATAGAACCTGGATCCCCTAAACGCCGCGGATGTGGTCGGCGGTGTAGGGCAACAATGCCAGGTGACGCGCCCGCTTGATTGCCAGCGACAACTGGCGCTGGTGCTTGGCACAGGTTCCCACTTTTCGCCGGGAGCGAATCGCCCCACGTTCGGTCACAAACCGCTGAAGCGCATCACCACGCTTGTAGTCGATGCCCTTCGAGCCTTCCTGACAGAACGGACAGACTTTCTTCAACCGCCGCGGCAGCCGGCGATTCCCAGTGCGGCGATTGTCTCGCGGACGCCGTTGCTGATACCCCGAAGAACCGCCATAAGAATGCGCTGGCCTGTCGGCCCCACCTTCTCTTCTTCGCTCGGGCGCGGCGTCACGGCTTGTTTCAGCGCTTACATCCAGCGTTACAGTTGCATCATCCGCATCGAAATCTTCATCTGCCGCAATGATGTTTTCTTCTTCATCCTCAGCAAAATTATCATCGTGTTGCATTCGTTCTTCCACCAATTGCATTCCTCCATCAAAGACATCCAATTTGATTGGCCTGTCTGCAAACCCACTCCGTGGGCATGATTCGTTCCAAAACGTGTGTGGTCCGCCAGCGCAAACGCCGCACTCGTGACGTCCGACCTGGACCAGCGCGGCGATCCAACCAGATCACCCGTTCAGTGCATTGCCCCCTATGCCGTCAGCTCAAACCGTCGCGGTTGTCGCGCTGAGAACCCGAACTCGCCCTCGACATGGCTACTGCCGCGCTAGCTCAGGCGACTGCTGGCGGCTCCCGCCAGGTTTCTCCGGGTCACCTCTCGTGAGGCTGCCTTTCGCCGTACCACGCGGCACCGTCCCACTGGCTTAAGTACTCGGGACGAACGATACATCGTGCTTGTCTACAGACGCGACCCGCATTTTCAGACCACAGTGCATGGCCGCGAATAAGATGACCTTGTTGAGAACCCACGGCGGATATCCTTCCTTCCACGCTCATAAGTACCAATTGCCCGACCCACCCTGTGGCGCCCTGGCTTCGCGAGCACACACCAGTGCGGGAGGTTCCGTCATCAGTCTTCGAGTTTGATAGTGAGATACCGCAGCACTGACTCTGTGATGTTGAGATTCTGTTCCAGAGTTCTTACGACATGTGCTTCCATCTCAGTCGTGATGAAAACGTAGTATCCCTCTCGGAACTTACGGATAGGATAGGCCAGCTTGCGCTTGCCCCAGCGGTCCATCTTGAGAATCTGCCCGTCACTCGTGGTAATCCACTGGCCGATCTTCTCGAGGAGTTCGTTCAAACCCTCTTCTTCCAAACCAGGTGAAATCACGAGCCCTATCTCATATTTTCTCATACAGGCACTTACCTCCTTTCTCTGGGATTGCCTTTGGCGTCGAGAAGACGGGCGTCTCCTCGCCCAAAAACAGAAAGGCACACGCGCGAATCGAACAGCGCGCTGTCCGTTTCGCTGCCAA
>CAZPTF010000081.1:11175-13423 GCA_964589015.1 uncultured Anaerolineae bacterium | reverse complement strand
ATTTCGGCGCATTCAGGTATAATGGTACCACATTACCTGAATTATTCGGGAGACAATGACAAGCTTGCTCAGAATTTCCGAAGCCACAGCCCTGGCCCTGCATACGATGACTTACCTGGCACGAAACGTTGAAGAGCCTGTGTCGACGCGGGAGATCGCCGCTGCACTGCACGCGTCGGAAGCCCACCTGGCGAAAGTCCTGCAACGGCTGGCGAAGGCCGGCCTGGTAACCTCGCAGCGCGGCCCGGGGGGCGGTTTTCTACTGGCGTGCCCCGGCACGGAGATCACTCTGCTGAAGGTGTACGAAACGGTTGAAGGTCCACTGCGGGCGAGCCATTGTCTGTTCCAGACGCCGGTCTGTGACGGCACAGGCTGCATCATGGGAGACCTGCTGGCACGGACACAGCAACAGGTGCGGAGCTATTTGAGCAAGACCAGGCTTGCGGACCTGGTCGATAACGTCGATAACAATGAGAGGGAAGATGTTTATGCTCAGGAAGATCATCAGGATTGATGAAGCAAAGTGCAACGGATGCGGCGCGTGTGTGCCGGCGTGTGCGGAGGGGGCAATCCGGATCATCGACGGGAAGGCGCGCCTGGTCAGCGAGACCTACTGCGACGGCCTCGGCGCCTGCCTCGGTGACTGCCCACAGGGAGCTATTTCTATGGAAGAACGCGAAGCCGCCCCATTCGACGAGGCTGCCGCCCTCGCACACGCTGCGGCAAACCAGCCGGGCGCTCGCCCTGCCGGAAGAGCACATGCCACGATAGCGGCATGTCCCGGATCGGCGGCGCGGATGCTGGAGCCGGCGGGATTTGTCCCCGTCGAGAGCCAGGGCGACGGCCCGCAACCGTATTCGGCGCTGACCAACTGGCCAGTACAGCTGGCGCTCACGCCGATCAAGGCACCTTTCTTCGAAGACGCGGACCTGCTCATCGCGGGCGATTGCGTCCCCTTCGCTTACGCCGACTTCCACCGGCGGTTCGTCGCCGGGCGGACGCTGCTGATGGGCTGCCCCAAGCTGGACGACGCCACGCTGTATCGTAAGAAGCTCGCGCGCATCTTCGCAGAGAACTCTGTCCAGTCGCTGCGGGTGCTCTACATGGAAGTGCCCTGTTGTTACGGTCTGGTCCATCTCGTGCGGCAAGCGCTCCAGGAATCTGGGAAGGATCTGCCACTCACCGTCACCAAAATCAGCATCAAGGGCGAGATCCTCGAGACCCACGAGCTGCAAGGTCTGTAGGAAGGCGAAGCTCTGACCACTCAACTATACCAGTAGGGCCACACGAGGGTTTCGATCATCTCGGCGGGATTGACGCGGCGCGACAGATCGTAGTAGACGACATAGTCCTGCACGATCTGCCGCGAGTAGCTCACGTCGATCTCCTGCAAACGCGCTTCGAACGGCACCGGAGCGTTCCAGTGCGGATAGAACAGGATGAAGGCGGGGATCTCCTCGCTTTGCTCCACGGCTTCACTGAAACGCGGCAAACGGTCCATGCCGTGCTGTTGTTCTACAAAATCGGACGTCTGGACTCCCATCTCCGTATCGAACATCAGTCGGTAGCCGATCCAGTGTGTTGCATAGGCGTAGCGGATACCTTCCGCCTGCAGGAATTCGACCAACCCGCTATTGGTCGCAGGCAATGGCACGTTCTCATAAGGCGACCGCATCGCGTCGACGCGGTCCGCAGCGAGATTGCTCAGCAGGTTGACCGCGAGCAGCATCGTCATGAGCGGTGCGGGCAACCTGCGCAACCAGTGGCGCAACGCCCACACGGCCGCCGCCGCAAAGATGGCCAGCACGGTGTATGCCGGTACGTAATAGCGCGAAAGCAGGCCGGAGCCGGGAATGATCGCCGTGTAGTTGCCATTCGTGATCGCCCCCAGGACGAAGATGAACGGGCTCAGAGCGAGAAAGACGAGCAGCACGAGACCGTCCGCATTGCCGCGCTCGTGTACGGCGACGACCTGCCGCCGGACCGCGTAGAGCACACCCGCCAGGTACACCGGGACCACCACCCAGGCCCACGAGAAGTGCATCACACCGCGGATCGGCCGCAAACCCCACACGGTCGGCAATGCGTCACTGCCCAGATGGGCGACGCTCGCGACAATGGCACTCCCCATGTCTTTGAGTGGCACCAATCCCGCTACCGAAGACGCGCTGGGGCCGCCCGCGCTCCACAGATAACCCAGCCACAGCGGCGCGCAGCCGGCGAAGAAAGCAATGGCGAACACGACCAG
>CAZPTF010000081.1:6743-11075 GCA_964589015.1 uncultured Anaerolineae bacterium | reverse complement strand
CAGCCCCACGACACGGCCAAAGACTCGTTCGGCCAGGCAGTAATTCAGCAAAATGAATCCCACCGAGAAGAGCAGTGGAACGACGCGCAATGTGTAAGGAGAGGCGCCAAACACCCAGAAGACCGGAGCGACCAAGTAGGCTTCGATGCTCCCGGCCAGCAACTCGCCGGCAAAGAACACCGAGTGGTGACCGCGCAGGATGTCCAGCGCCTGCAGCCCCACCAACGCTTCGTCACCATCGACGTACCCCCTGGAGGTCACCAGCACATAGACACGCAACGCGAGACCGGCCACCAGGATAAGCGCCAACATCGTATCGATTTTTCGTTTGGGGAGCACCGAATTCATCGTCCGCCTTTCACCATTCGCCAGGGACAAATGTCAGGGAGGCATTCAGCCCATTCTGGATGCCCCCCGTGTTCGGTTACTGTCTGCGCGGTGACGGTCTACCTTCTACTTATCGTCTGGGTTCTCTGTTTGATGTCGTATTATGCTCTTGAAAGCATCCAGGAACTCGACAGGAACCGGGAAGATGATGGTCGAGTTCTTCTCCACCGCAATCTCGGTCAGGGTCGAGAGATAGCGAAGCTGCATGGCGCCCGCCTGGGTCGCCATGACGCCGGCAGCATCGGACAACGTCTGGGCCGCCTGCCGTTCGCCTTCCGCGTGGATCACCTTGGCCCGCTTCTCGCGCTCGGCCTCGGCCTGCCGCGCCATCGCGCGCTTCATCGTGTCTGGCAGCTCGACATCTTTGACCTCGACGATGCTGACCTTAATGCCCCACGGCTCGGTCTGTTCGTCGATGATCTGCTGCAGTTTCTGATTGATGGTGTCACGGTGGGTCAGCAGTTCGTCCAGCTCGGACTGGCCCAGGACACTCCGCAGGCTGGTCTGCGCGATCTGCCAGGTAGCCCGGTAGTAGTCCTCCACCTGCACGATGGCCGCCTGCGGGTCCAGCACGCGGAAATAGGCGACGGCGTTCACCTTGACCGTCACGTTATCCCGCGTGATGGCTTCCTGCGAAGGGATATCCAGCGTGACCACACGCAGGTCGACTTTGTTCATGCTATCAACGAAGGGAATGAGCAGAAACAGCCCCGGCCCTTTCGCGCCCACCAGTCGCCCCAGGCGGAAGATCACGCCACGTTCGTACTCCTTGACGACGCGAACCGCCATCATCAAGACGATGACCAGCAACAAAATCACGATACCGAGGGTCGAAAACAATCCGGCTAGAGTCTCCATTTCACCAATTCTCCCTTTCCGTTTCTCGCAAACGCTTGTGCTGAGGACGGGAACCGTGTGTCGCTCAGCCTGTCCGCTACTCGCAAATCAGAGCGAAATCGTCATTCAGGATGAGCGAATTATACTTCAGATGCGGGCAATATCCTAATGGGCGATCACAGAACGCGACCGCTCCCCCAAAAGCGAACACCTGTTCTATCCACAACAACTGCAATTTCCATTAAACATCCGGATGTGGTAAAATAGGGAGGTTTCAGAAAGGAGTAGACACGATTGGGTATCATTGACGTTCTCACCGCAGGATTCACTACCATCGCACGGCGTGTGTGGTTGATCGTTATTCCTGTTGTCCTGGATTTGTTCATCTGGCTCGGTCCAAAGATCTCTATCGCCCGGCTGGTTCGACGACTGGAGCCGTTCTTGACGCCGCAGGCAACGATGAACCTGTCGAAATCGGATGCACACACGCTCGCGATGAGTCGAGATGCCCTGTTGGAAATGGGGGAGCACTTCAACCTGTTTTCGCTGCTGTCTAACACCTTTCTGGGCG
The DNA here is from genome assembly GCA_964589015.1 of uncultured Anaerolineae bacterium. Taxonomy (GTDB): domain Bacteria; phylum Chloroflexota; class Anaerolineae; order DAOTYC01; family DAOTYC01; genus CAZPTF01. Next base: position 9,280 of record CAZPTF010000081.1, on the reverse strand, counting down.
TGCCGAACATGATGGTGATCGGGCCGACCGATGGGCTCTCGAACCAGGCCTCGCTGGGAGAGGTCGCGAACGGCTGGGTCGGTTTAGGTCTGGTCGTCTTATTCGTACTCATCAGCGTCGTGCTCGCGTGCATTTACCTGGATCTGGTGGCCCAGGTCGTCAAGAACAAATCGGTCAGTTTCAACACCATGCCGAAACGGGTGTTGAGCATCGCCGGACAGATCGTAGCCCTTGGCGTAATCATCTTGCTGATCATGTTGGTGTTGATCTTGCCGGTCTCGATCTTTCTGACATTGATTGCATTCATCAGCCAGGGATTGGCGATGATGTTACTGGGATTGCTCAGCATGATGGTGTTCTGGGGCAGCATTCTCGTCATGATCTATTTGTTTTATGCTATCGACGCTATGTTCATCAATGAGAGCGGGCTGTTCCAATCCGTATGGAACAGCATGGTCATGGTCCGGCGCAATCTGTGGCCCACGTTAGGTCTCATTCTCCTGACCACCGTCATCAGTGCAGGGCTCATGTTGATCTGGCAGCGTCTCACCTTCGCTCCGTGGGGAACAATCATTGCCATCCTCGGCAACGCATTTGTCGGCAGCGGTCTGGTCGCAGCGATTATGATCTTCTACAAAGACCGCTACGAAAAATGGCAGGAGGAATTGGGCAAGGTCCCCCAGGCATTATCGGAACATTCCTGAATTTTCCCACATCGCACTCAGATGAACATACGCCCATAGTACTTAGGGGAGGACAAAGTTGATAGAGGAAGTATTGAAGAACCCGAGCAACTACGATGCGTCGGACATCCAGGTCCTGGAAGGGCTGGAAGCGGTCCGGCGGCGTCCCGGAATGTACATCGGCAGCACTGACATCCGCGGACTTCATCACCTGGTATACGAGGTTGTAGATAACAGCATCGACGAAGCATTGGCTGGTGCCTGTACGTGTATCAGCATTATCATTCACCAGGACAACAGCGTGACTGTGGAAGACAACGGGCGAGGCATCCCGGTAGATATTCATCCCGGTACGGGACTCCCCGCACTGCAGGTGGTCATGACGATCCTCCACGCCGGCGGCAAATTCGGCGGTGAGGGCTACAAAGTCGCTTCCGGATTGCACGGGGTCGGTGTTTCCGCCGTGAATGCGCTGTCCGAGTGGCTGACGGTCGAAGTCAAGCGGGACGGCAAGGTTTACCGGCAGAGGTATGAGCGCGGTGTGCCGGCGACCGAAGTGGAGATCATTGGACAGGCCACGGACACGGGCACGAAAACGACCTTCCTCGCCGATGCGACGATCTTCAAGGAAATCGATTTCAAATTCGACACGCTGATCCAGCGCTTTCGCGAGATGGCCTTTCTGACCAAAGGACTGACCATCCGCTTCATCGATGAACGCGATGGCCGGATGATGGCTTTTTACTTCGAAGGCGGGATCGCTTCGTTCGTGCGCTTCCTGAACAAGAACCGCAAAGTGTTGCACGACCCATTTCACGTCGAGAAGCAGGTCAACGGTACGATGGTTGAAGTTGCCATCCAGTACACCGACGGCTTCTCGGACTCGGTCTATGCGTTTGCCAACAACATCAACACGATCGACGGTGGCACGCACCTGACCGGATTCCGCTCTGCGTTGACGCGTACGATCAACAACTACGCGCGCAAGAACAGCCTGCTGAAGGATAACGAGAACAACTTCACCAGCGATGACGTCCGCGAAGGGTTGACAGCAATCATCAGTATCAAGTTGCAGGACCCGCAGTTCGAGAGCCAGACGAAGGGCAAGCTGGGCAACGCCGAGGTCAAAGGACACGTCGAGTCGGTGGTCGCCGAAGCGTTCGCGACCTTCCTCGAAGAAAACCCGCGCGCCGGCAAATCCATCGTCGACAAATGTCTGACTTCTTCCCGCGCACGCGAGGCGGCGCGCCAGGCGCGCGATCTGGTGATTCGCAAGAGCGCGCTGGAAAGCATGACCCTGCCGGGCAAGCTGGCGGATTGCTCGTCGCGCGATCCCGCCGAGAGCGAGCTGTACATCGTCGAGGGTGACTCGGCCGGTGGCTCGGCGAAACAGGGGCGGGACCGGCGTTTCCAGGCTATTTTGCCGCTGCGCGGGAAGATCCTGAACGTCGAGAAATCGCGGCTGGACCGCATCCTGGGCAACAACGAGGTTCGTGCGTTGATCACAGCGTTAGGCACAGGTGTCGGTGAGCAGTTCGATCTAAAGGGTCTGCGCTACCACCGCATCGTCATCATGACCGATGCCGACGTAGACGGTTCGCATATCCGTACACTGCTGTTGACGTTCTTCTTCCGCTACATGCAGGCGCTGGTCGAGGGCGGGCACCTGTTCATTGCCCAGCCGCCGCTGTACCGCCTGCAACACGGCAAGAGCGTGTCATACGTCTACACCGAGGCGGAGAAGGACGCATTCCTCAAGACGACGAACGGCGACAACGTCACGATGCAACGCTACAAGGGTCTCGGCGAGATGAACCCGGAACAGTTATGGGAGACGACGATGAATCCGGAGAA
>CAZPTF010000081.1:3986-6643 GCA_964589015.1 uncultured Anaerolineae bacterium | reverse complement strand
AATTTCGGGAGGCCGGCGAGCAGTGGGCAGATCACGTTTTCAGCGTGACCTGCCAGATTCACAAGAATATCTTCTCATTGTTGAGCCAGACTGTGCCAATCTTGGACGTGTTGCATTTGCGAGGTAGCCTACGAGGACGAGATGCCAGCCCCCCACACAGGGCCCATGCGGAGATTGGCACAGTCTGGTACAGCGGGCGTGCTATCCAGCGAATTTTCCGCGTCAAAGGCGCTGCAATTGTCGCCCAAATTCTCGGCTACACCCGATCTGAGTGCAAGGACGGGTGGCATAGACTGACATGCGCGCGGTCGTCACGCGGTGGATTGGCGGGAGGCGCCTGCCTCGCGCCCTTCGAATTCTTCGAGCGCCTCGCCGGTTACCTGACCTTGCGGCAACGCTTCCGTCCTATGCTCCGCCAGTCTGATATGGGGGCACCCTGAGATTCGATGAGGAAGACCATGGACAGCTATTTGCAGCCACAAGACGACGGACTGGCTCTGCGCCGCTCTGGCCAATGGGTGGCGGAGAAGCTCGACTACCTTCGGCGGTATATCAACATCTTCTCGACGTCGATGCGCGGTAAGCCCTGGCGAGAGATCAACTACATTGATCTGTTCTCCGGCCCCGGCAAGTGTCTCATCAACCGGACAAGTACGGTCCTTTTTGGTTCTCCCCTGCTTGCTGTTACCGCTCAGCACCCGTTCACAAACTACTTCTTTGTTGACTTCGACGAGAATAGTATCGATGCGTTGAAACAACGGTGCGGCACCTCCGACAGTGGGCGGCAGATCCAGTACTTCGTTGGCGACAGCAACACCATCGTCAAAGAAGTTGTTGATCAAATTCTCGAAACTGACAGCATCCAAATACCAGGACAGTGGTCATCACTGAACCTTGCTTTCCTCGATCCCGAGGGTCTGGAATTGCATTGGGACACCGTTGCGGCCCTTGCCAAAGCTCAGAGGATGGATCTGATCATCCATTACCCTCAGGGCGGTCTGAACCGCTACATGAGCAAAGCCTGTGAAGCGAATGAACAAAACACTGTCGATCAATTCTTCGGGGGAACAGAGTGGCGCGGGATTTTTGAGGAACATGGCAACAATCACCGTTTGCTCATCGATCACTACCGGCAAAAGTTGAAAAACGTCGGTTACCAGGAAGTCCTTCGAGATGATGAAGTCGGAGATGAGCCACTCATGCGTAACGCGCGGAGGAGAGCCCCTCTCTACCGGCTCCTGTTTGCCAGCAAGCACGCTCTCGGTCACACTTTCTGGCACGCCGTAACCCGCAGAGACGTCTACGGGCAACAACGGCTCTTCTGATGTTTACAGAAGAGAACATTTGTGCTATAATGATACAGAGGGGCCAGAGTTATTGCGGCCCGTGTCGCGGACGGAATCCTGGTATCGATCAGGATAATAGTCACCAGGGAGAAGAATTGCGTTGTGCGCTCGTTCAACTATTGAATGGACAGAATGCACCTGGAATCCAGTCACCGGTTGCACCAAGATAAGTCCCGGTTGCCGGCATTGCTACGCAGAGCGTATGGCACGGCGGTTACAGGCGATGGGCCAGCAGAACTATGCCAACGGCTTCGATCTCGCAGTGCATCCACACATGCTGGCTCTTCCATTGCGCTGGAAGAAACCGCAAATGGTGTTCGTCAATTCGATGAGTGATCTGTTCCACCAAGACGTACCACAGGAGTTCATTCAGGAGGTCTTCGACGTCATGCGTCGAGCATTTTGGCACACGTTCCAAGTGTTGACCAAGCGCTCCGCGCGGCTGTTGGAGTTGAGCCCCCGCATCAATTGGCCAGACAACGTCTGGATGGGAGTCAGTGTCGAGACCAAGGACTATGTATCTCGAATCGATGATCTCAGAGAGACCGGCGCAAAAACGAAGTTCTTGTCACTCGAGCCGCTCCTTGGCCCGTTGCCCAGGCTCGACCTGCGAGCGATAGATTGGGTCATCGTCGGAGGCGAGTCCGGCCCCAGAGCAAGGCCCATGGCGGAGGAATGGGCCGCTGGCATCAGGGACCAATGCCTCTCCTCAGAAGTCCCCTTCTTCTTCAAACAGTGGGGAGGAGTCAACAAGAAGAGAACAGGCCGTACGCTGCAGGGACGAACTTGGGATCAAATGCCCGTCGCGAGAAGAGATGCGATTCTGGGGGCTTGATGGAATCCTGCTGTTATCGACCCCCACATCCCACAGCCGCCCTCACACCGTGAGGACGATGATCCCGCAGATCGTCAGCAGCGTGCCGGCGACGTTCTTCCAGGTGAGCGGCTCGCCGGCGAAGATGATCCCCATCAACGCACCGAACAGCGGTGAGGTGAACGCGATCGGCATCACGCGGCTCAGCGGCGCACCCTTGATCGCGGAGTAGTAGCACAACATCCCCACCGAGCCGGCGACTACACCCCCGCCGACCACCAGCATCGCCAACGCTTTCGGACTGGCCTGTGTGACAGTTTTCCACTGCGGGAAGCTGATTGCGCCCAGAATCAGCAGCGCGACCGCCGTACGGATGGTGATGCCCATGTGGGGCGAGAGATTCCCCAGGTGAAGCCCTTTCTTCTCAAAGTAACCGCCAACACCCCAGGCCAATGCAGTGAACAGCGCCAGAATCTGCGGATCCATTCGATGTCTCC
>CAZPTF010000081.1:2409-3886 GCA_964589015.1 uncultured Anaerolineae bacterium | reverse complement strand
GGCCTGTGCGGAGATTGCCCCAGTCAGACGTCACGCCCACGACTGGACCACCTTGGCCGCACATCAGTGGACCAGTGACGGGCGACTATTGACACCAGCAGGCGGGTACGCCATGCATTCGTGTACCCGACCCGCTGCAAGTGGACATCGTGTGCCATTCGCGGATGGTTGGCGCACCAGGAGCAGTCGCCAGCCTGCGGAAGAAACCTCGGTTGCAGCCGGGCGGAGGGCGTGGGTGTATGGTGGTGGCAGGAGAACGCTCACGACGAGACAGTAATATTTATTACAGCTTTATTGTGCACTTTTCATTAAAATGCGATGTACCAGATATTTGCTCAAGGTCTGCGCGACGACGCTGTGCAGACCTTTTTTGTCACCGAAAGGAGCACACGATGCATAAGGCATGGCTGATTCTGGCCCTGTTTCTGATCGTCCTGCCAGGCGTGGTGGTTTTTGTCGCGTTGAACCCGCTGGCGCCCATAGAAGCGGCTTCGCAGGCGGCGGAGACGCCGGCAGTCCCGCAGGCGTTCAAAGCCGGTGGGTCGGGCTACCCGCTAGTGGAGACCATTCAGCAGGGCTACGATAACCACACCCCTGAGGACGCACCGATTCTGCTGCGCCAGGCACCCTTCGTCCCGTTTGGGTCCGCCGAACAGCGCGCCTGGGGCAACGTCCAGCACCGGATGGTGGGCGCGAAGGAGATTCTCCATCTGACGCCCAATTTCAAGGTCTCTCCGGGGTTGTCCGCAGAGATCGTCCTGACCGCATCGGACAACCCGTCCGCTGCGGAGATCGCAGCGCTACCGGCGCTGGCCAAGCCGGGCGCGACAGCCGGGGTGCAGGAGTTCGCGGTCCCCGCCGAGCGTGAGTTTGGCGCAGTCGCGATCTACGACCGGAGCACGGATGTGGTGCTCGCCATCGCGAAACTCGAGCCGGAACCGGTGTGCGCAGAAATCCCGGCGCGTTACGCGCTCGCCAGCTCACCACCGGCCGACGCACCGCACGTCTGCGTTGCGATCAACGAGACCGCGGCGTTGAACGAAACCGGCAGCGCGCCGGAAGTAGTCGACATCGCTGCGTATCGCCTGAGCGTGGGGGGTGCCGTGGACAACCCGCTGTCGTTGACCTTCGACGACCTGAAGCAGTTCCCGTCCACAGCGGAGGTCGTGCTGCTCGTCTGCAGCGGGTTCTTCGCCGACAACGTCGAATGGACCGGCGTGCCGTTATCGACCGTGCTCGAGGCCGCACAGGTCAAGTCGAACTATCGCGGGATCCGCGTGGAGTCGGGCAGCGATGGGTACTACGTCACCCTCGATAAGGGCGTCATCGACCCGGCGGATGTAATCCTCGCCTATCAGGTCAATGGCGAAGACATTCCCTTGAAGCACGGTTACCCGGTCCGTCTGGTGATCCGCGACGTATATGGCAGCAAGTGGGTGAAGTGGGTAAAGGATATCCAGGTCCTGCCGCAGTAGGA
>CAZPTF010000081.1:0-2309 GCA_964589015.1 uncultured Anaerolineae bacterium | reverse complement strand
ATGGCAGCAAGTGGGTGAAGTGGGTAAAGGATATCCAGGTCCTGCCGCAGTAGGATCGCGTCCGGTTACGCCAGCATCTCCAGGTACACATCGCGTGTCTCCCGCGCGATGTGTACCTGCGTGTAATGCGTGAGCATCCGCGCACGGCCGGCGCGGGCCAGTTGCTCGCGCAAGCCATCGTCTCGCAGCCGGCGCAGATCTTGACACAGGGCACCGGCATCGCCTTCCGGAAATACGAGTCCGGCGTCACCGACCACGAAGGGGATCTCGCCGGAATCCGAGCCGATGACAGGCACGCCGCAAGCCATCGCCTCGATGAGCACCCGTCCGAATTGCTCTTTCCAGTTCGTGCGGGTCCGCGAGGGCAGCACGAGCACATCCAGGCCATGCATGAACTGCGGGATGCCAGTGGACGAGATGGGAGGCAAGAATTCGACTCGCGAAGCAATGGCCAACCGCTCTGCCAGCACCTGCAGACTGCTGCGCAGAGGACCACTGCCCAAAATCCGGATGGTCCAGTCGTCTTCCAGCTGTGCGGCAGCGCGCAATACCAGATCGACCCCCTTTTCTTCCACCAGTCTGCCGACATAGCCGATCACGAGGGGTGCGCCGTCCAACCTGCGCGGGCTGCGGTAGGGGTACAGACCGGGGTCCACCCCGAACTGCGGGATCACCTTCATTCCACCCTGATAGCCTTTGGAACGCCAGACCTGTATTGCCTCCTGGTTGCCGGCGATACCATACGCCACATTCGATAGGACACTCTGCTCCATCCAACTGAACGGCGGAGGATAACGCCGGACCAGGTTCTGCCAGGTAAAGAAGACGCTACGTGCACCTACCGAACGGGCGGCGCGGACCGCCAGCCAAGTCGAGAGATTGTAGGGCTCTTCATCGATGTGCAGGATGTCCGGGCGCAATGCACGCATCAGCTTTGGCAGAGCGGGGAAGAAATGCAGATGGAAATGCCCGTTGAACGCCAACGGGCTGACGACGATGCGGTAACCGTCCGTGTACAGTTGCTCGAGGTGCAGCGCGCCCCGCTCGTCCTTCCACACCGGCGGGACGACGACTGTCAGGTCGATGTCCAGGAAGGCCGCCAGTTCCTCCAGTTTCTTCTGGTAGGCCCCGACGACACAGGCCTTGGAGACCATCAGTACTCTCATGCTTTGCGGGTCACCTTCTGTGCTGTGCGTATGCCGTGGCATAGACTGAGATCATCTGCCGTGCAGTCCGTTCCCAGGTAAACTGGGCAGCATGCGCCAGACCTTGGAGACGAAGCGACTCACGCAAGCCGGCGTCGCGCAAAATGCGTTCCATAGCCTGCGCAAGACCGTTCAGGTCACCCACGGAAATGCAGATCCCGCCGTCGCCGACAATCTCCGGCAGGGACCCGGCATCGGTCACCACGGCGGGCGTTCCACAGGAGATTGCTTCCAGGACCGGCAGGCCAAATCCTTCGTAATCCGAAGGGAATACGAACACATCCGCGCCGGCATACAAAGCAGGCTTGTCATCCTCGTCCACCCACCCGATCAATTTCACCCGCTGCGCCAGACCGAGATGCTCGATCCATTGGTGGGGGCTCGGAAAGAATTCGTTGCTCTCCTGCGGAAGCCGTCCGGCAACCACCAGGTCAGGCGCCTCCGGCCAGTTCTGCGCCAATTGCGCATACGCCTGCACGAGAAACGACACGTTCTTACGCGCATCGAACCCGCCAAGATAGAGCACGTAGCGCGCGGGCAGATGATACTTGCTGCGCACCGCCTCAAGCACGGCACGGTCCTCGATTGGGCGGTAGCGCTCGTCGGCCGCCAGGTACACGACCTCGATCTTCTCCGGCGCCACCTTCAGCAGCTTGATGATGTCCTGTCGCGACGTTTCGGAGTCAGTCACGATGCGTGCGGCACGTTGTGCCGACCGCGACACCAACGCCGAATAGGCACGCACCATGAGATTGCCGCGATACAGCGAAAACATCAGCGGGATTAGATCGTGGATCGTGACGACGGTTGGAACACTCGACCACAACGGCGACGCCCAGTACGGTACGTGGGCGACGTCGACACGGTTGCGCCGGCAGAAGCGCGGAAACGACACCTGCTCGAACCACAGCTTGGACCAGTTGTCGCCCATCCAGTCCAACGGCGTGCCCATGACCGCCTGTTGCAGATTCGCCTGCGGCATCTCCGCCTCGTCTGCGCCCGGTTTGCCTTGTGCAGTATGGAGAGCCAGCAGAAACCGGTCGTTCGGACAGCGGCGCACGAGCCGTTCGACCAACCGCATCGTGTATTGTCCGCTTCCGGTGG
>CAZPTF010000080.1:1186-13627 GCA_964589015.1 uncultured Anaerolineae bacterium | reverse complement strand
TGTGATATCCATTCGGAGCGATGGAAGCACCCCCAGCTGGCAGTTTGTCGTATTCTCATACCACCGTTCGGCACGCTGGATCAAGCGAAATCTATTGAGGTATTGACAAAAAAACAAGAGTGTGTTATACTATTCACTAGATGAAAACACATTTCAGTATATAAAAACTATTCCAATGGTAGGAGAGTGATTGAGTTTTGCGAGCCGGCACACGAGAACTGGTTGACAGGGACGCGTTGTTCGGCTCGTTTTTGTTCAACATACACGGAGGGGTTGATTTCTATGGAAAAATTGGACACACTGCAAAAAATCTTGGAATCTGGTGTCGTTGCGATCATGCGCGCCAAGAGCTCCGACCAGTTGCTAGCCGCCGCAGATGCCATTCGTGAGGGTGGCGTCAACGTGATCGAGGTGACGATGACCACTCCGGGCGCCCTGGACGTGATCAGCCGGGCGGTGAGTAAATATGACGAGTCCGTCGTATTTGGAGCGGGTTCCGTGTTGGATCCGGAGAGTGCTCGGGCATCTATTCTGGCCGGTGCCCAATTCATCGTTTGTCCCACGCTCAGCGTCGCGACGATCGAGCTATGCAAACGCTACGCGATCCCCGTCATGCCCGGAGCCTACACGCCGACCGAGGCGCTCGTGGCCTGGCAGGCCGGCGCCGATGTGGTCAAGATCTTCCCGGCGGATATCGGGGGTCCGGCTTACATCAAAGCCATTAAAGCGCCATTGCCCCAGATTCGGCTCGCCCCTGTCGGCGGCGTCAGCCTGGAAAACACCGCGGATTTCATTCGCGCTGGTTCCGCTTGTGTGGGTGTGGGAAGCTCACTGGTCAATCAAAAACTGTTGGACGGCAAGGATTTTGCCACACTGACAGAACTCGCCCGCCGTTTCCGCGCAGAAGTGGAAAAGGGACGCGCCGCTTGAGCGGCAGATAAGGAGCCTTCCATGATAGAACGACACGTCACATTCGACGTCCTCCCCGGCAAAGAACACGAGTTTGAAAAGCTGTTCGTCGAAGCATATCGTCCGGCGATGTCTACTATGCCGGGATTCGTCAAAGTCGAACTCCTCCGCCAGCAAGCAGATCCAACTAAATACCTGATGACAATCCGCTTCGAATCGCTGGAAACCGCCGCCGCATGGCGCACATCGGAAGCGCACGAAGCGTTGAAACCCAAGATCAAAGCACTCTATGGCGGGAGTTCTCTACTGGTCTGTGACGTTGTCGCTTGACACCATCCAGCGGCGACGTACTGGGAGATGAAGTGAAACAAAACCGCGAGCCAGAAGAACGATACAATATCCGAGTTTTGGACCGGGCGATCCAGGTTCTATCCGCTCTGTCCGATGGGAAACTGCACACACTGACGAATCTGAGCGAACAGGTTGGGCTGAGTAATAGCACGGCCTTTCGCATCCTGTCGACGCTATATTACCACAACTACGTCGAGCGCGATGAGCCGACCGGCGCATACAAGTTGGGGCTGGCCTGTCTGGAACTGGCAAGGGCCTACAGCGAAAGCAACGACGTTCGGGTAACCGCACTGCCCGACCTGGAAATGCTCCGCGACGATACCAAGGAAACAGTACACCTGGCCGTGCTGGACAGGAACCAGGTGGTCTACCTGGACAAGTTGCCGGGTCTGCACGCCATCGGCATCATGTCGTCGCAGATCGGAAGACGCGCTCCCGCCTATTGCACCGGGCTGGGCAAAGTGCTGCTGGCCTACCAGGAAGACAAGGCGGGTATTATCGAATACTTCGAGCGCAAGGGCTTCTACCGTTTCACCGACAGCACGATTGGTAGCATCGAAGAATTGATGGCCCAACTGGAAGAGATCCGCAACCGCGGGTATGGCTTCGACGAAGGCGAGCACGAGGCTGAAGTGCGCTGTGTGGCCGTGCCCATTTTCGACATGAGCGGCCAACTGGTCGCAGCAATCAGTGTGTCCGGCCCAAGCAGCCGTCTGTCTCCCATTCGAGACAACCAGCAATTGATCGAGAGGGCCGTGCGGTCCGCCCAGTCCATCTCAGCCAAGCTGGGATATCGCGGAGACAATCAACCGAAACACAAGCCGTAAGCAGACCGATACTTTTGTCGATCAAGGAGGGACCATGCGTAAGATCATCAATCAGCGCCAGAGGGTGCCGGCACCGGAAATCTTGCAGGGGTTCAAGGACTTGCTCAAGATCTACAGCCCATCATGTGTCATCGCCGACGCCCAAGAGCGCGCCGGCGTCATGCACAGTTACATCAGACCACTCATCCCTGAGCTGCGTTTCGCCGGACCGGCCCTGACCATCAGGCTGGAACCGGGTAATCAGGTCGATTGCCTGGATGCGCTACCGGTTGCCCAGACAGGCGACGTCATCGTCGTCGATGCCGCAGGTGAGACAGAAACATCGATTTGGGGCGGGCTCATGTCGGGCCTGTGTAAGATGAAAGGCGTTGCCGGCGCGGTCATCGACGGCGGCATGCGCGACACCGATGAGACGCGTGACATCGGCTTCCCCATCTACTCGAAATCGATCGTGCCGCGTTCGACCCACACGCCCTATTCCGGGCGTATGGAGCCAATCGAGGTGAACGTGACGATTCAGTGTGCTGGGGTCGTCGTCAACCCGGGCGACATCGTGATCGGTGATGAGATCGGCATCGTCGTCGTGCCGATCGATACTGCAGCGGAGGTATTGGAAGCAGCACGCACGCTGGCCGAGAAGGAAGAACAGGCCCGTCAGAAAATACGTGCAGGAAAGACCCTGGAAGAATTATTGGCAGAGTTTGGCCGCTTGTAGAGGTTCGATGCCCGAGCGGCGCATGGACGCTTCGAGTCGAAAGAAAGGATAGGATTATGCCTAAGCTTGAGTCGCAACGAGTTTCCCGATTGCAGCAGTTGATGAAAAAGGAAGGTATGCAGGCTGTGATCTGCCGGCTGCCCGAAAATGTCGTATTGACAACCGACTACTGGCCCCACCACGGCTTCTCCTTCGTCGTACTGCCCCAAGAGGGCAAGCCATACCTCTTTGTGCCTGAGGCGGAAGAGCCGTACGCGAATCCCGATTGGGCCGAAGTGGCGACCTTCGGTTGGGGGTTGCTGAAAGATGCCGATCTCTACGCGCAATATCGCCAGATCCTCACTGCCATGATCGCCAAGCTGAACCTCAAGAAGGCTAAGGTCGGGGTGGAGCAGAGCTTTGAGGTCGTCGCTCCAACCTACCGCTCCGCGGAGCCGGTCATCCCCGCAGCCCCGTGGAACAACCTGCTGGACGAATTGTTCTCCGATGCCAAGCTGGTCGATGCTGCCGGCGTCCTGCAGCTCGCCCGCGCGATCAAGGGCGAGTACGAGCTGCAGAAACTGCGCGTCACCAACGAGATTGCCGAGATGGGCATGAACGAGTTTCTGGCGAAGCTCGAACCCGGCATGACCGAAGCGCAGATTGGCGCCATCGTGGAGTACAAGATCCGCGCTGCTGGCCCCGGCTACAAAGGCGCGCGGCTGGTCCGTGCCTCAGCCGAAGTCGGCGGTGGCGTGCTAGACACGCTCAAGAACACCGTGCTCATCCCCTCCAGCGGCTACGTCGTCAAGCAGGGCGATCTCGTGATGGTCGAGCTAGCGACCGTGGTGGATGGTTACTGGTCCGATCTGACCTACATGGCTGTCGCCGGCACTCCCAGCACCCGGCAGCGTGAGGTCTACAACGCCGTGTTGGCAGCGCAGCAGGCCGCCGCCCAGCAGATGCGCAACGGCAGGTCGTTTGCGGACCCGGACAGCGCAGCGCGTGAAGTGCTGACGCAAGCAGGGCTTGGCGACTACTTCGTGCACATCACCGGACATGGTGTGGGCTTCCGTTACCACGAGTTCATTCCTTTCCTGGCACCAGGTCTCGACGACACCCTGGAGACAGGCATGGTCAGCAGCGTGGAACCCGGCGTGTACATCGAGGACATCGGTGGCATCCGGATCGAGGACAACGTCGCCGTCGGCGCGGATGGTCCCGTCTTTCTATCAACGCCTCGAAAACCCTGGTAGTTTGCAGGAATCAAGAGCTGCTCTGCTATGACAGAGCGCACAGGTATATCATTTGCGAGGAGGGTTCAAACATGAAGTTTAAGAACAAGGAAGTCGCGATTGTGACTGGTGCAACCAAAGGGATCGGCTGGGGCATCGCCAAAGTGCTCGCCCGTGAGGGTTGCCGGGTCATCGTGGTTGGTCGGGACGAGGCAGGAGGAGCCAACACGGTCAAGGAGATCGAACAGGAAGGAGGTGAAGCGTTTTGGGTCAAGTGTGACGTCTCCCAGGAGGATCAGGTCAAGGCCATGGTGCAGAGTACGCTAGACAAGTGGGGGCGCATCGATGTGCTGATCAACAACGCTGGTCTGGGCGTCTACAAGACGGTCTTGGACACCAGCGTCGAAGACTGGGACCGCTGCATGAACGTCGATCTCAAAGGCGTGTTCCTGTGCTCGAAGTATTGCATCCCGCACATGCTCGCGCTCGGGAAGGGAGCGATCGTCAACATCTCTTCCGTCCATGCCCACGCCTCGGTCAACGGCTGTGCACCCTACGATGCCGCCAAGGGAGGCGTGACGGCCCTGACCCGCGCCATGGCGATCGATCATGGCCCGACGATTCGGGTGAACGACATCTCACCCGGCTGGGTCATGACGCCGCTTATCCAGAGCATTTTCGACAGCTATGACGACCCGGCGAAGGCCCAGCGTGATGTCGAAGCCCGCCAGGTCATGAAGCGCATCGGCACCCCGGAAGATATCGGTTATGCTGCCGCCTTCCTGGCCAGTGACGAGGCGTCATTCATCACCGGCGCGCAATTGTTCGTAGACGGCGGGCTGACCGCCACGCTCGAGAGCTGGTAAGCCTCAGCAGCAAACATGTCAGCGAGTTGGAGTCGATCGCCACTGCTGCTCGCAGAATGTGCGCTGTGGTGGTCGAAGAGTAATCACCACACTACCAAAGGAGGTAATTAGAAATGAGAGTTGGTCCGTTCCACAAGGTGTTGTCGCTCTGGCTCATCGGAATGTTGTTCGCCACACTGCTCCTCACGTTCATGGTCCTGCCTGTTTCGGCAGCAGACCCGGCGGATCAGGAGTACATCTACGTCTCCTCCATGGGTAATCTGGAATTCTTCAACGCACACAAGTTCGGCTGGAATTGGGCAGGAGAAGTGCTTGGTGTCAAGACCACCTATGTCGGGCCCGCGGAGTACGATATGAGCGCAATGGTAGCGGCCTTCGACCAGGCCATTGCCAAACAGCCCGCGGGCATCTGTGTCTTTGGCGTCGAGCCGGTGCTGACCCCATCTATCAACAAAGCGGCCGAAGCGGGCATCCCGGTGGTCACGATCCTGGGTGACCTGCCAGACTCGAAGCGTGTCGCTTTCGTTGGTTCATCCCAGTATGATTTGGGGTATGTAGGCGGGAAAAACCTCGCCGAATCCATCGGAGGAAAGGGCAAGGTCGCAATCCTCAGCATTCCAAGCGTCCAGATGTTCGATGACAGAGAAGAAGGTTTCCGCGCGGCGTTCGCAGAATTTCCTGACATCGAGGTCGTTCAGGTTGGAGATACCAAAGCAGACACGGTAACCGCAATCAACACGGCCAAGAGCATCTTGCAGCGTTTCCCTGACCTGGCTGCATTTGCATGCACTGACTCCACCGGTGGAATCGGCGCAGCCACTGCAGTCGAGGAGGCCGGGAAAACCGGTGAGGTCAAGATCAACTCGATGGACCGGAACTCCGATGTCCTGGAGAAGATCAAGAAAGGTACCATCTCCGGAACCGTGGTGCAAAACGACGCCGCCATGGCCTACTGGGCGTTGCTGGTGCTCTACAACTACAACAACCATCAACCGCCACTCACCGTGGACAATGCGGCAGCCGGTGCATTTGCGGGTCCCAGCAACGTGTTCATGCAGGTCAACTACTGCGATGAGTCCAACGTAGATCTATATCTGGAAGCCAACGCACTTTACATGCCATAGCATCCGGACGGCAGACGAAAAAAGGCTGTCGGAGTGGCACCTCCGGCAGCCCCAAGTAAAAGATGCGTTATACCATACGTCATCGTACGGCAAACCGAACCCATTATAGCACACAAACGGGATGGTTTCAACGGTCGGGGGATATCTCCGATATCCCCCCGCTCATCCGGTCCATTGCACTGCCGCTGGCGGCCCACGAAGTCCCAGCGCCAAGGCAGCCGGCACCTCGACTGGACTGAACCATCCGCCAGGCAATCGTGCAGCACGATCGAACGCAACATGCCATTTGCCTGGCGCTGTTCTCCCGTAATTCCCGGTTTGGTTACTCCGTACATTGAGACACATCCGCCCCAAAACCCAGTAGGGTTACAGGGCGCATGGTGGCTATTGCCTCGTTTCGCAAAAATCGGGAGGGAGTTCATGGGCGACTTGCTCAGGGCAGAACACATCTCAAAAAGTTTCCCCGGAGTTCTGGCCGTCAATGATGTCAGTTTGACTTTGCGCAAGGGCGAAGTCCTCGCATTGATCGGTGAGAACGGCGCGGGCAAAAGCACTTTCTCCCAGGTATTGTGCGGTGTGTTACACCCGGACAGCGGCCAAATTGCGATCGACGACCAGGAGGTGGTGTTCTCCTCTCCCCATGACGCGATGGAAGCGGGCATTGGGATGGTCTTTCAGGAGCTCTCTCTCGTCGGCAGCCTGTCAGTAGCGGAGAACATCTTCGCCAATCGCCAACCAACCGGTGTTCTGGACAACATCCACTGGAAAGATCTGGAGCGCATGACGGCGGAGCTGTTGCGCAAATTCCGGCTCGATATCGCGCCGGCGAACCTCGTCAAGCGTCTGTCCATGGGGCAGCAGCAGATGATCGAGATCCTGAAGGTCATTTCGGGTGACCCCAAGATCGTCATTCTTGACGAACCAACTTCATCCCTCACTGAAGGGGAAATCACTTACCTCTTCCAGATCATCAACCAACTGCGTGCCCAGGGCATTTCGTTCATCTATATCTCGCACAAACTGTCAGAAATATTTCAGGTCGCCGACCGAGTCGCCGTCATGCGCGACGGAAGATTGATCGGCGTGCGCGATGTCGACCAAGTCGATGAGAACGACCTGGTAGCGATGATGGTCGGGCGGAAGATCGAAGACCTGTACGGCGCGTCCGACAGGACGGCAGAAATGCCCGTCTATTTCCAGGTGCGTGACTTCTCGCGCAAGGGTTACTTCGAGAACGTCAATGCCGAACTGCGGCGCGGCGAAATCCTCGGCTTTGCCGGGCTGGTCGGTGCAGGCCGGACGGAGCTCGCCCGTGCCATCGTAGGCATTGACCCCAAAGACTCCGGCGAGGTCATCCTGAACGGCAAATCTCTCCGCATAGCGGGCCCTAAAGACGCGATTCGAAAGGGCCTCGCCTACCTGACCGAAGACAGAAAGGAGCTGGGCCTGTTCCTCAGCCTGGCCGTGCGTGAGAACATGGTCGCGCCCTCCCTGGAACGATTCACTTCATCCATCGGTTTCTTGCAGCGTAGCAAAATCGATAGTTACACCAGAGAGCAGGTTCACCAATACTCAATTGTCACCCCTTCCATCGTGCAGAAGGTTCTCAATCTTTCGGGTGGCAACCAGCAAAAGCTCATGATCGCCGAATGGTTCGGTACCAGGCCGCAAGTGATCATCTTCGACGAGCCGACCAGAGGCGTCGATGTCGGTTCCAAGGCGGACATCTACAGGAAACTGCGCGAATTCGCCATGCAAGGGACCGGCATCATCGTCATTTCTTCGGACTTACCGGAACTGATCGGTATATGCGACCGCATCCTCGTCATGCACCACGGCAGAATCAGTGGAGAAGTACTTCGTCGCAATTTCTCAGAGGAACTCATCCTTTCCTATGCTGCTGGTCTCAACGGTCATAGCTCAGCACACAGGTCTACCCTCGGACACGACCCATCACTCGAATCTGAGAAAGCGAGGTAGAAAGAGGCAATTATGGAAGCAAACTACCAAACGTCGAACAGCAGGCTATCCCGAACAATCCGGGCGATAACCAGTTTCCGTGAGTCGGTGTTGCTGCTGGTTCTCGTAGTGTTCGGCATCGTCATGACCGCAGCTTCCCCAGTGTTTCTGAACTGGCAGAATCTCGAGGCCATCCTGTTGGGTCTCTCTGTGGAAGGTCCGGTCACTGTTGGCATGGTCATCCTGCTCATCTCGGGCGGACTGGACCTGTCGGTCGGGTCTACCCTGGCCTGGACCGGAGTTGTGACGGGGTTGGCGCTCACCGCGCAGATTCCGATCATCCTGTCCATTTTGTTGGGACTGTTGGCGGCGCTTGCCGTGGGCGTGGCCAATGGTCTGCTGGTGTCCAAAATGAAGATCAACCCGTTCATTGTGACGTTGGGCATGATGACCACGGTGAGAGGGTTGCTTCTGGTCGTGGCACAGGGACGTGCCGTGTTGAATCTCCCGGCGGGGTTCACGGTGATCGGTCAGGGACGCTTGTTTGGCGTGCAGTATCCCATCTATATCGTTCTGATTATCGTCATCATTGGCGAGATCTTGATGCGCAACTCGCGGTTTTTCCGGCAGGCCTATTACATTGGCGGCAACGAACGCGCGGCGCGGTTATCCGGCATCAATGTAGACTTCGTCAAGATCTTCTATTACTGTTTGGTCGCCGTGCTCGCCGGGATTTCCGGCTTGATGATTACCGCACGTTTTGGGTCATCCTCGCTGACGGTGGGCAGCGGAGTGGAGATGCGGGTGATTACGGCCACGATTATCGGTGGCGCCAGTCTGAGTGGAGGCGAAGGGTCGGTCATTGGCGCGTTTCTGGGCGCCCTGTTCATGGCGACTCTCGCCAACGGTCTCAACTTGCTGGGAGTAGACGTCTACTGGCAGAGCCTGGTCACCGGGTTGATTCTGATCCTTGCCGTGGTGTTCGATGTCATCAACGAGCAACGCAAGGCCAGCCGAAAATGAACGCGACGGTCGGAAACTCAGCAGGCGGCAAGTCTATCTTGTTTTGGAGTGAGTGTTCACATATTGACGCTGCAGCGCAGGCGATTGGAGAAAGGAGGTAACACAGAGCGAACCATCAATCTGAGAAGAACGGAAACGATGTTCGAGTCGTGATGGAAGTACTACCTCACACATGTGTCGCGTGATCCATCCACATTACCAATGTCCTTTTGGAAAGGAGAAAGAAGATGAAACGCCTTTTGGTATTGGTCGTTCTAGTGGTCATGTTGTCAGTGGCAGTCGTACCGGCAGCCATCGCCTACGAACCTCCACCGGGTGCCCTGCAGCCGGTTGCCCTGGCTGAAGGAGCCCAGGCACCTTTCGACAACCTCGCGTACAGCCCGGACAAGCCTGCGCGTATCGCCTACATGCCCCCAGCTACCGAGTTCAATTATTACATGGCGATCGGTGCCGGCATCAACGCGATGGCGGCCGAGGACGGGGTCGAGGTCTTCATGCTGGCGCCGCAGAGCGGCTCGGACATCGCCACGCAGATGAAGATGATCCAGGACGTCATCACGCAGGACGTCGCCGGCATCATCCTCTCCACTCACGACGAACAGGCCGCCGCGCCATTGGTGAAGCAGGCCGTCGACAAGGGAATCGCAGTGATCATCGTGAACTCCGACATTCCCGATTTCCCGACCCCGATTCACGGCGTGGTTGGATACAGCCAGAGGAAGGGCACGTACAAGGAAGGCATGTTCGCGGCCGGCATGGTTGGAGCCGTAGCGAACGTCGGTGTGCTGGAAGGCCTGCCGGGCTACCATTCCACGGAGCGTATCGGCGGATTCCTCGATGCTTTTGCGCAGTTCCCGGAGATGAAGATCATCGCCACTCTGCCGACCGAATGGAACGTGGAGACTGGGAATAAGGCGATGATGGACATGCTGCAGGCACATCCCGAGATCAATCTGGTCGTCACCGGCAACGACTACATCTCGATAGGCGCTGCCACCGCCGCCAAGGCGCTGGGCCGCGAGGACGTGCTCATCTTCGGCAACGATGGTGACACCGCCGGCCTCGAGGACATCAACTCCGGCAAGTGGACCGCCACCGTGAACACCACTCCCTTCGTCATGGGCAAGGTAGCGCTCCAGGTCATGGTCGACACGCTGAACGGGAACTATCCAGGCGGCTGGACCGAGACGCCGGTGGTTATCGTCAACAAGACCAACGCCGTCGATTTCCTGTGCAAACCCGAGAACCTCGATCCCAAGCCGTCCCAAGAGTACGCCTGTCCGGAACGGTAACGTGGGCAAGCAGACGCCGGCCCCGGACGGTGCTGGGGCCGGCGTCCCTCACCTGGCTGGAGGCAAATGCATGGACAATCACAAGACCCCGATTTGGGAGGCGCGCAACATCTGCAAGGCTTTCCCTGGTGTTCAGGCTCTCGACAACGTCTCGATCACGCTCCTCGCCGGTGAAGTGCACGCCCTGGTTGGCGAGAACGGCTGCGGCAAGTCGACGCTCGCCAAATGCTTCGCGGGTGCGCACACGGCAGAGTCCGGACAACTGCTCCATGAGGGCAGGGTGGTGGTGTTCCGCCATCCTATGGAAGCACGAGCGGAGGGAATTGCGACGATCTATCAGGAGTTCTCACTGGTCCCAACGATGAGCGTGGTCGAGAACATTTTTCTAGGAAGGTACCGCCAGAAACCGGGAACGCGGGTCATCGATTGGGAGCGGATGCGACAAGAAACACTGCATGTACTGGACGAGTTATCGATCTCCCTCGACCCTGACGCCATCGTCGGCTCTCTTTCAGTCGCCGAACAGCAACTGGTGGAAATCGCAAAAGCAATTTCCGTAGATTCTTCATTGCTCATCATGGACGAGCCAACTGCCGCGCTCGGCATCATCGAGACAGAGCGACTGCTCAATCTGATCCGCCATCTGGCGGCTCAGAACAAGGCAATTATCTATATTTCTCATCGTCTCGACGAGATTTTCGAGGTCGCCGATAGGGTGACGATCCTGAAGGACGGGCGCCTCGTTCATAGCGGTCTCGTGTCAGAACTGCACATGTCGGATGTGATCCGGATGATGATCGGCCTGGACATCAAGCAACACTATCCAAAGGAAAGAAACGTACAGCCCACCCCATGTCTGGAGGTGGAAAACCTGACCACCGAACAGGGCGTCGATGACGTCACTTTCACGGTCAATACGGGCGAGGTTCTGGGCCTGGGAGGAATGCTCGGCTCCGGACGGACAGAGATCGCCCGGGCAATCTTCGGTGTGGACCCGATCAAGAAGGGCACGGTACGCCTGTATGGTCGAGAGGTCCATTTCAACTCGCCCGTCGACGCCATTGCGTCCGGCGTTGGGTTAATCCCGGAGAATCGCAAGATGGACGGGTTGTTCTTCAATTTCGAGGCGAGCAAGAATATCACCATTACCCGTCTGGCTGCGTTGCTCAGCGGTCCGCTGCTCAGCCTGAGTAGAGAAACCGGCATAGGCCAGCAGTATATCAGAAAGATGAACATCACGCCTACCGCTCTGGAGAAATCGGTGCAGTTCCTCTCCGGCGGAAACCAACAGAAGGTTATCATATCGCGCTGGCTGTTCTCGCAAGCGAGATTGCTGATCTTGGACGAACCGACGCAGGGCATCGATGTGGGCGCCAAGCAGGAAGTGTACAAGGTCATCAATGAGTTGACCCGCCAGGGCATCAGCATCATTCTGATCAGCGCGGATTACCCCGAGCTGCTGGCGATGAGCGACCGCGTTGCCGTCGTGCGCGACGGTCACATCCGGTACGTTGCTGAAGGCCAACGGCTCAGCCAATACCAGCTAACGGCACTGGCTTCGGGCGTTGGTCTCAGCCGAGAGATCGAAACCTGGATGGAATTACGCCGGCTATCCTATCCGCTGATGCAAGCGCTGCGCAACCGGCTCAAACTGACCGTGCATCTGACCACCCTCGATCGTCAGGACATGCAGGTGTTCTACCTGGAGAAGGTCGGGGCTGAAGGAGAGGCGGATATGCGTTCCAGATCGGGTTCAACCGGCCCAATGAGTTGCAGCGGGGTCGGAAAGGTCTTGCTAGCATACGCGCCGGCGGAGTTGGTGGAAGACTGGCTGGCCAAAGAAGACCTCGTCCGATTCACTGAGCACTCCATCACCGACCGCGCTGTCTTCATGGCGGAGCTGGAAACGATCAGAGCGCAGGGCTTCGGGGTCGACCGGGAAGAACAGGAGCTCGGTATACACTGCATTGCGTTACCGGTCTTTGCTGCGGATGGGACCGTTATCGCCGCCGTCAGCGTGTCAGGCCCTTCGAGCCGAATGGCGCCAGACCAGGCCCAGCACGAGATTCGGAAAGAGCTCAGCGAACTCGCGGCGCAAATTGCGCAACGCATCGCCACCATCGACGAAAAGGTTTCCCTGGAAACGCAATCGGCCCGCTGA
>CAZPTF010000080.1:0-1086 GCA_964589015.1 uncultured Anaerolineae bacterium | reverse complement strand
GCCCGCTGACACAAAACCCAAGGCACTCATTTCTGCGCGGATACTCCAGGCCGGGGAACCATCGCAGGAATCGCCAGGCTAAAATCAGGAGGTTATGGATGAACCCAATTTCAAGATTCTTTCGTTCCAACGTGGCCGGACCTGTCGTGGCTTTTCTGATAGTAGCCGTGCTGGTGAGTTTAACCACCGGACGTTTTCTCCAGACACAGAACCTCATCAATGTGTCCCTGCAAGTCTCAATTGTGGCAATCGTCTCGATCGGGGCGACATTCGTGATTCTGACCGGCGGGATCGATCTGTCACCCGGCTCTACAGTCGCACTGATCACCTGTGCGTTGGCCATCCTGGTCAAGAAACAAGGGCTGCCCGTCCCGCTTGGAATCCTGCTGGTGCTGTTGCTGGGCGTGTTGCTGGGATTTGTCAACGGGTTTCTCAGCACCTATGGGAGGATCCCTTCATTTATCGTCACGCTCGCTACCATGAGCATCTATCGCGGGTTAGCGTTCTTGATCACCGGCGGGACGCCCATCTTCTCAGTTGCGCCGGCTTTGAATCCACTTTTCTACGGGCGCGTGTTGGGCATCCCACTCCCATTCTATTATGTGATCGTCCTGTATACCGTCGCTACCATCTTCCTGAGTAATACGATCACGGGACGATCGATCTATGCAGTGGGCGGCAATGAGTCGGCTTCCAGACTATCCGGCATCAAGGTCAATCGCACGCGGTTGTTGGCGTTTGTCCTGTCCGGGTTCACGGCGGCCATTGGCGGTGTTCTCTTGACCGCCTGGCTGGATTCCGGTTCTCCCAACTACGGCGCCGAGCTCGGGCTGCAATCCATCGCGGCAGCCGTCATCGGGGGAGCCAGCTTAACCGGTGGTTATGGGAACATCATTTCGACTCTATTTGGCGCTCTGACCGTGGCGGTGGTCCAGAACGGCCTGAACCTGAACGCTGTCCCGGCTTCCTGGCAGGAAATCACGCTCGGGTGTGTCATCGTGTTGGCCGTAGGTGTCGACATGTGGCGAACTACGATCAGCCACGGAGTCCGCGGTCTGTTCAGGAAAACAGCGACGACGGATTGAG
>CAZPTF010000079.1:4021-13875 GCA_964589015.1 uncultured Anaerolineae bacterium | reverse complement strand
GCGCGGTCAGCCTGCCGTAGGGGCGACCGGCCGGTCGCCCTGTGGGAAAGGCGTCGCGTCTCTACCCCTCCACGGGCGCGGGGTTGCAGGCGAGGGCAGATGTCGCCTCCACAATGGACATTGCGGTCATCGGCGGGTGGTTCGCACGCGCGCGGCGGCCTTTCGTGGCCGCGCGACAGCGGATTGGGATTCTGCCAACGCAACGATCAACACAAACGACTCACAAGGGGATAACATTAAAAATTCTTGACAAAAATGCATATTTCATGTAAAATATAGACATATTCTGAAGGAGGATATCAAAATGTTGATAGAATTCCGATTCAGAAACTTTCTGTCATTTCGCGACGAGTGCGTCTTCAGCATGGTCGCGAGTAAAGCGTGCAAGGGCGGCCCGCTCGTGGTTGACAACGTCGTTTCTGTGGAGCAATTTGGCAATCGGCAGTTGTTGCGGTCCGCCGCCGTCTATGGTGCGAACGCGTCCGGCAAAAGCAATCTCGTTAAGGCGTTTCGGTTTGTTGGACTGATAATGCAGCGCGCTCCAGAGCTCGGGACAGGTTCTCTTCCCGTCGTCCCCTTCCTGCTCGACGACGGGAGTTCGCAGGAACCAACCGAGTTCGAGCTGACGTTCATCGCGGAGGGAGTCCGGTACCGGTATGGGTTCGTCGTGGACAAGAAGAAAGTTCACGAGGAATGGCTGTATGCCTATCCTAAAGGGCAGGCGCAGAAGTGGTTCGTCAGGAGCCTGAGCTCCGCAGGTCAGCCCGAGTGGGATTGGGGCACGCAGCTCAAAGGAGAGAAGCAACGGTTGGCCGATCTTACCCGGCCCGATGCGCTGTTTCTGTCCGTGGCGGTCAGGTTCAACCAGGAACAACTGCAGCCTGTCTACAACTGGTTGGCTGGGCGATTGGCTGTCGTGTTGTCGCACTCCTTCCCCGAGGATTTCACCCTCGAACGGCTGGACGAGGACAACGAGTTCTCATCGCAGGTGACTGCGTTCCTGGGAATGGCTGATCTGGGCATATCCGGGGTAGACGTGGAGAAGAGAAGGATCGAACCAGGCTCGAAAGAAGAGAAGATCATGAATTACCTCAAGCCGATGCTGGAAGAAGAGTTAGCAGGGCGAGAGATTGACCTTCTCGAGCAGAAGCGGCCCTCGTTTCGTCACCGGGGAGCGACCGGGGCCGACGTCCGTTTGCCGTACGATCTCGAATCGGAGGGTACCAAGAGGGTCTTCGCGCTGGCGGTAGCGCTGATCGATTCTCTCGCAGATGGTCTGGTACTGGTGGTCGATGAGTTGGATAGCAGTCTGCATCCTCTGCTTGTCTGGAGGCTAATCGAGCTCTTCCACAATGCGGAAGTCAATACCAACAACGCGCAGTTGATCTTCAACACGCACGACACGACGCTTCTCTCGCCCGACCTGTTTCGCCGCGACCAGATCTGGTTCACCGAAAAGGACCCCGATGGGGCATCGACGCTCTACTCCCTGCTCGACTTCAAGCCGCGCAAGGGCGAAGCGCTCGGCAAAGGGTATCTGCAAGGCAGGTATGGTGCCGTCCCAGTCCTGGGCAGCGATACTGACTGGCTGGCTGGGGAGTAGACATGGCGAGACGGCAGCAGACCAACCGCGAGCGGAATCGAACAACTCGTCCATACGAGCGGCGTGCCGGAACACGCGAATCACTGCCAAGCGTGCTGATTGTCTGCGAGGGGAAAAAAACGGAGCCCAAATACTTCAACGCGATGAAGAAGGCGTGGGGATTGAAGTCGGTAAGTGTCGTTGGGGGGAGAGGAGGAGACTGCCTTACCATCGCTGGCGTCGCTGCTGAGCATGCATCTGATTACGATCAGTGCTGGTGTGTCTTCGACACCGAAATGCCCGACAATCGACACAAGGTTCAGAAGGCCATCGGCAAGGCGCAAGGAAGTGATGTAGGACTGGCAATCTCCAATCCTGCGTTCGAGTTCTGGCTGCTTCTCCACTTCAAATGCACTACCGGGGAATTCGACAGTGCCGCCAGGGTCATTCAGGAGCTAAGGGAATACTTGCCTGGTTACGAGAAGGCCACGGACGTGTTCGAGCATCTCGCGCCGAACATAGATACTGCAATCGAGCGAGCCGAGCAAGTTCTGAGCAGTCATACATCCGCCGGAAACGGAGATTTCGCCAACCCATCGACGACCGTGCATCGGCTCGTGCAAGAGCTGCTCAAGCTGTACGAACGCCGGGTACATTTGGTCCACGGTGACGTCATGTAGGAGCGGCGGCCACCTGTACGCGGCACAGACCACGTCGGATCGTCTGCGGACGCGAGTAGTGTTGCGGCGAGGGCCGCGCGGGGATGAATTCCCCGCGCTATTACATGGCGCCCGCTGAAGCGGGCTGCATCGTCGCGAGCGCACTCAAGCCGGATTCATGCGGTGCTGCCCGATCGCGCCGTCCGCGCGGTCAGCCTGCCGTAGGGGCGACCGGCCGGTCGCCCTGTGGGAAAGGCGTCGCGTCTCTATTTTTCCCCCCGCGAAAGGTTATTTCACGTGCAAAATGCCCCGTTCGTTATTCCGCTTCCGCGGATAGCGCGGTTTTGGGTCTTGACAATTGTGCCATTTCGTGTGATAATGTGAACGTTAACGGAGTTATTATGGGGGCGGTCCCGGCTCCAATTATCTCTACATAAGGACTGGTTATGAGCAAAAATGTGACGATTCGAGATGTGGCTGCAGCCGCAGGTGTTTCACACCAGACGGTTTCGCGTGTGATCAACAACCGGACTGACGTGGCTGATGAGACACGCGAGCGGGTGTGGCAGATCATTCAGGAACTCGGTTACCGGCCAAACGCGATTGCGCGTAGCCTGATTCAGCAGCGGAGTTTCACGTTGGGGGTGGTGACTGCCGGTCTGAAGTACATTGGGCCATCGCGGACGCTGAACGGCATCACCGAGAAGGCCGAGGAAATGGGCTATGCGCTGTTGTTGAAGGAGTTGCCACGCTTCGACACGAGTGACCTGGAGCCGGTATTCGAGGCACTCAGCTCGCGGCAGGTGGATGGCATCATCTGGGCCACATCGGAGGTCGGCAACAACCTCGATTGGTTGCAGAGCAATTCCCCGCGTCTAGCGGTGCCGATGATCTTCATCACGATGAAGCCGCGCCCCGGGCTGCCGATCGTGGCGGTCGATAACCACGCCGGGGGATGCATGGCGACCGCGCATTTGCTCGAACAAGGCCGCCGGCACATCGGTCACATTGCCGGCCCGCTGGCGTGGTGGGAATCGCGCCAGCGTAAAGCGGGTTGGGAGGATACGCTCCATGCTGCGGGCATGGCGGTGGAAGACCGGCATTGGGACGAGGGGAACTGGTCCTGTGCGAGCGGAGAATATGCGATGCTGCGGCTGCTGAAGAATTACCCGGAGATGGACGCCGTGTTCGTGGGCAACGACCAGATGGCATTGAGCGTGCTGCAGATCGCCTGCCGGCAGGGGATTCGCGTGCCGGACGATCTGGCAGTGGTCGGTTTCGACGGGATCACCGAATCGGCCTATTTCTGGCCGCCGCTGACGACGGTATCACAGGACCAGCGCGAATTGGGGCATACCGCGGTGAGAGAACTGATCCGCCGGATCGACGTCGTGCGCAGCGGGATGGCGGACCTCGAGCCGCGGACTATCCTGCTGCAACCGGAGCTGATCGTACGGGCCAGCTCGGTTTCCCCGTAATATGTGAACATCCACAGGCGAAACGAAAGGAAGGGTCACGATGGTAGAATTGGAAGGATTTGAAGTCTGGTTTGTGACAGGAAGCCAGCACCTGTACGGAGAAGAGACGCTCCGGCAAGTGGCCGACCACGCCAGGGCGATTGCGCGGGGTCTGTCGGAATCGGACCGGATTCCGGTGAAGGTTGCCTTCAGGCCGGTGGTGACGACGCCGGAAGAGATCTACAACGTTTGTATGGAAGCCAACGCCGCCAAGAATTGCATCGGCCTGATCACGTGGATGCATACCTTTTCGCCGGCGAAGATGTGGATCGCCGGGTTGAAGGCCCTGCAAAAGCCCTTCCTCCACCTCCACACGCAGTATAATCGCGAAATCCCCTGGGCCGACATCGACATGGATTTCATGAACCTGAACCAATCCGCACACGGCGGGCGCGAGTTCGGGTTCATCGGAACACGGATGCGCCTGGACCGTAAGGTGATCGTCGGCTTCTGGCAGGACGAACAGGTGCAGGAGAAAGTAGGGACGTGGACACGCGCGGCCTGCGCATGGCACGACATGCAGGGCGCCCGAGTCGCCCGCTTCGGGGACAACATGCGCGAAGTGGCGGTGACCGAGGGCGATAAAGTGGACCTGCAAATTCGCCTGGGATACGCGGTGAACGGATACGCATTGGGCGATCTGGTGCGTTTTGTCGAACAGGTGAGTGACGCGGATACCGACCATGTCGTGGCCGAATACGATGCTACGTACAAGGTCGCGGAGCCGTTGCGGGCAGGTGGCAGCAAACGCGCCGCACTCCGCGAGGCGGCCAGGCTCGAGTTGGGGATGCGCGCCTTCCTCGCCGATGGCGGTTTCAAAGCATTTACGACGACGTTCGAGAACCTGTATGGCCTTGCGCAATTGCCGGGGCTGGCCTGCCAGCGGCTGATGGCCGACGGCTACGGGTTCGGCGCCGAAGGCGACTGGAAGACGGCTGCGCTGGTCCGCGCGGTCAAGGTGATGGCGGCCGGTCTGAAAGGCGGCACGTCTTTCATGGAGGACTACACCTATCACTTCGACTCGATGGGCTCGAAGGTGCTCGGGGCACACATGCTTGAGGTCTGTCCATCGATCGCCCAACACACGCCGGCGTTGGAGGTCCACCCGTTGTCGATCGGCGGCAAAGACGACCCGGTACGGCTCGTGTTCGACGTCCCGAACGGTCCGGCGGTGAACGCGACCGTGCTGGACATGGGCAATCGTCTGCGGATGCTGGTCAACCAGGTGGAGGTTGTCCCACCCGATGCGCCGCTGCCGAAATTGCCGGTCGCACGTGCCGTGTGGGTGCCGCGGCCCAGCCTGGAGGTTGCCGCGGCCTGCTGGATTCTCGCGGGGGGTGCACATCACACCGCCTTCAGCCAGGCCGTGACCGCCGAACACCTGGAGGACTTCGCCGAAATCGCGGGGATGGAATTCGCACTGATCGCTGACAAGACCGAGATTTCTGATTTCAAGAAAGAGCTGCGTTGGAATGAGGTGTACTATTCCCTGGCCAGAGGGCTGTGACGCGTGGCCGCAACCGGGGTATGCGCACCCTGACGGATAGCCGGGGCATTCTCTGGGATATGGACGGCGTGCTGGTCGATAGCGGCGAGTTCCATTTCGCTGCCTGGTCCGCTGTCCTCGCGGAGTACGGGATTCCGTTCAGCCGCGAGCAGTTCCGCAGCACCTTTGGCATGACGACGCAGGGAACGCTTGCCGTGTTGTGTGGCGAGCGCCTGGATGCGGCGCTGGCGGTGGAAATCGGTGAGCGCAAGGAAAGGGCGTTTCGCGACGCCGTGCGTGGTCACGCACGGCCATTGCCCGGTGTGACCGGTTGGCTCGCACGCCTGCAGCGTGCGGGGTATCGTCAGGCGATTGCGTCGTCCGCCCCGCCGGAAAACATTGCCGTGTTGGTGGAGGCGCTGCAACTGGACCGGTATTTCGAGGCGCTGGTCTCGGGGTTCGATCTCGCCGGCAAGCCTGACCCCGCTCTGTTCCTCAAGACGGCGCGTTTGCTCGGCGTACCGCCCGAACGCTGTGTGGTCGTCGAAGATGCCGTCGTGGGCGTCGTTGCAGCGCGGCGCGCGGGCATGAAATGTGTCGCCGTCACGACGACGAATCCAGCGGAGGCGCTGGCCGCTGCGGACGTCGTGGTCGAGCGGCTCGATCTGCTTCCCGCGGATACGTTCGAGTGCCTGCTGCCGGCAGGTGAAGTCAAGCCTTGTGCAGAAAACGGATGAGGAGGCGAATGTGGGGGAGAAGAAATACGCAATCGGCGTGGATTACGGCACCGAATCGGGACGGGCCGTTCTCGTGGACGTGCACGATGGTCGCGAGGTCGCTACTGCCGTCCATCCCTATCGCGATGGGGTGATCGACGAAACGTTGCCGGGCAGTGATATTGAGCTGCCGCCTGATTTCGCATTGCAGAATGCGTTGGATTACACCGAGGTGCTCAAGGTGACGATCCCTGCCGTGTTGCTCGAAGGGGGCGTCGATGCCGCCGACGTCATCGGGCTGGGGACCGATTTCACCGCATGTACGATGCTGCCGATCGACAAGAGCGGCATGCCGCTCTTTGCGGATCCGGCCTGGCGGGACAATCCCCATGCCTGGGTGAAGCTGTGGAAGCATCACGCCGCCCAGCCCGAAGCCAATCGGCTCAATCAGAGCGCTGCGGAGCGGGGCGAGGCGTGGCTGCCACGCTATGGCGGCAAAATTTCGTCCGAATGGTTCTTCCCCAAGATGTGGGAGACGTTGAACAAGGCGCCCGAGCTGTATGCGGCAGCCGACCGGTTCATCGAGGCGGCCGATTGGATCGTGTTGCAGCTCACCGGCGAAGAGCGCCGCAACTCGTGCACCGCCGGCTACAAAGCGATCTGGAATAAGCGCGAGGGATACCCCAGCGACGAGTTCTTCGCCGCGCTCGATCCGCGTCTGCGCACGGCGATCGACGACAAGATGGCGCGCGAGATCTATCCGCTGGGGCAACGCGCGGGTGGCCTGACGCCCGAGATGGCGCGTGTGACTGGGCTGCGCGCGGGCATTGCCGTGTCTATCGGCAACGTCGATGCGCACGTCTCGGTGCCGGCGGCAACGGTCACGGAGCCGGGCAAAATGGTAATCATCATGGGCACATCGAACTGCCACATGGTGCTCGGCACTGCGGAACACATCGTACCGGGCATGTGCGGTGTGGTCGAGGACGGCATCATTCCCGGTTTCTTCGGTTACGAGGCGGGCCAATCCTGCGTGGGCGATCATTTCGCGTGGTTCGTCGAGAATTGCGCGCCAACTGCCTATCGCGACGAAGCGGCGGCACAGGGAATCGATTTGCACCAATTGCTGGAGGAGAAAGCGGCTCGCCAGAAGCCCGGCGAGCACGGTCTGCTCGCGCTGGATTGGTGGAATGGCAACCGTTCGGTGCTGGTGGACGTCGATCTGACCGGCATGTTATTGGGTGCTACGCTGGCGACCAAGCCGGAGGACATCTACCGCGCACTGATCGAAGCGACGGCCTACGGGACGCGCATGATCGTCGATACGTTCCAGAGCAGTGGGGTCGCCGTGGACGAGATCGTCGCGTGCGGCGGTCTGCCCGAGCGGAACCAGCTGCTGATGCAGATCTACGCCGATGTGACCGGACGTGAGATCAGAGTCAGCGCCGCGCAGCAGACGCCCGCGTTGGGCTCCGCGATGTTCGGTGCGGTCGCGGCGGGACGAGCCGCCGGCGGCTATGATTCGATCTTCGAGGCGGCACAGCACATGGCGCGGCTGAAGGACGAGGTGTTCGTGCCGGTGCCCGCACACACTGCCGTGTACGAGCAGATTTATGCCGAATACGCGCGCTTGCACGATTACTTTGGGCGCGGAGAGAACGATGTGATGAAACGCCTCAAGGCACTCAAAGCGCGCGTTCAGGCGAATGTCTAGCGATTGAGGAGGAAATGACATGTTACTGCAAGCGATCCGTGAGGAGCTGGTCTGGCTGAACCGAGCGCTGCCGGAATATGGCCTGGTGACCTGGACAAGCGGAAATGTGAGCGTTCGTGACCCCGAGACCGGCTACGTGGCGATCAAGGCGTCCGGGGTCAAGTTCGCGGACCTGACTCCCGAGAGCATGGTCGTCGTCGACCTGGACGGCAACGTGCTCGATGGTGCGCTGAAGGTGTCGTCCGATACGGCAAGCCACCTCTACGTCTACCGGCACCGTCCGGATGTGAACGGGGTAGTCCATACGCATTCCAACTACGCGACGGCGTTTGCCGCCGTTGGGAAGTCGATTCCGGTCTATCTGACGGCGCATGGCGACGAGTTTGGCTGCGAGATCCCGTGCGGCGGCTTTGCGCTGATCGGCGGCGAGGAGATCGGCAAGATCATCATCGAGTCCATCGGCCCGTCGCGCGCCGTGCTGCTGAAGAATCATGGGGTCTTCACCGTCGGCCCGACCGGCGAAGCGGCGGTCAAGGCCGCGGTGATGGTGGAAGACATCGCCAAGACGGTCTGGCTCGCGCTGCAGCTCGGCCAACCCGACGTCATTCCGCCGGACCAGGTCGATAAACTGCACTACCGCTATATGAACATCTACGGGCAGTAGCAGTATCCCCCCTCCAAAAGCCCTCCCCCGATCGCCGGGGGAGGGCCGCCCGTATGTGGCTCACCCACAACACCCGAACGTGGTGGCACGCCAGGAGACAAGATACCCGATGAGCATCAGCGTATCCGTATACATCGCTATCAGCGTGGATGGATTCATTGCCAGAAGCGATGGCGCCATCGACTGGCTGGACACAGCCACCACCGGCCAGCCGGAAGACGAGGATTGCGGGTTCCGCGCGTTCATGGACACAGTCGATACGCTGGTGATGGGCCGCAAGACCTTCGAGCAGGTGCTGACGTTCGGCACGTGGCCGTACGGCACGACGCCGGTCATTGTACTGAGCAGCCGGCCGTTGACGTTAGGCGCCGACGTTCCGGCGACAGTGAGCCATTCCGCAGAGGCGCCGGAAGCGCTGCTCGCACGATTGGAGACCGCAGGCGTGCGGCACGTGTACGTCGACGGCGGTGCGACGATCCAGGGCTTCCTGGCGCGCGGACTGGTCGATGACGTCACCGTGACGGTGATCCCGGTGGTGCTCGGCGCGGGCATCTCGCCGTTCCGCGCGCTGCCGGACGACATCCGTCTGCGGCACCGGCACACGACCGTGTACGGGTTCGGGTTCGTGCAGACGGTGTACGCGGTCGAGCGCGGATAGACGTCGAGGCCTTTGGTCTCTGTGCCACCGGCGCTGTGCGGGGACGGATGCACGCGGGCGAGGCACGCAGCGGACCGCACCGTGGCAGGCTGGCACAGTCTGGTCTCCGGAGCGGAGATGGTGCCAATCCTGGCTGCGTTCCGCCTGCGGGGTAATCCACGTGAACCGGCTGCCCATGCGCAGATTGGCCTGGCTCGACGGGCAAGAAGAAGGCTTTGGTGTGAACCTGCAAGGTCACGCTGGAACCGTGCCCTGCTATGGCAGGTTACCGGCCATCTGCCGCAACATCTGCGCCCAGACGGGCTTGCCCGCCGCGTCGTACACCTTGGCGCACTCGGTCATCCAGAACGCGGAATTCGGTGCCATAGCCATCGCCTGTGCGCAATAGGGCAGTGCTTCGGCATAGCGCCCCTGCCCATACAGCTCCGCTGCTTGCGCGAAGGAGGTTTCAGCGGGCGGCAGTGCGGGACGCAGCGGCGCAGGCACACTGCCGAGCTGTAGCGGTTCCGGAGTAGGGGCCGGCGTAGCGGCTCCGACCGAGAAGAACGTGCGCGCCACTGGCACGTCGTCGATAAAGGCGCGCACCTCCCAGTGCCCCAACGGCAGGTCGCCACCGCGCGTCATCTCGTAGGCAATGGATTGGATTCCGAAGCCCATCTGCCTGGATTCGAACACTTCCATGCCCCATACATAGGGGCCCCAGTCCAAAACCACCTGGCCATCGATGAGCAGGGTTCTGCGATACATTCGTTCGGACGTCATCCCCGCGAACGGCAGATAGACGTAGAGGCGCTTGGTCCCTGCCGGGAATTGCGTGGTTGACTGCGCCGGATAGGCGTATCCACCCAGCGTTTCTCC
>CAZPTF010000079.1:0-3921 GCA_964589015.1 uncultured Anaerolineae bacterium | reverse complement strand
ACCGTCCTGTACCGAGATGGCGTAACTCCCGTCCGGACGGATCAGCCACTCGTAGAGATTGGTGGCGGTTTCATAGCCGCCCCCATCACGCAGGGCCAGGCCGTACAGCACCTCAGTGTCTGACCCGACGACTCGGACATCGACATCGACCCGAAAGTCCGAGAACTGATGGACGGAGAAGTACATCAGTGCCGCATCCGTGCCCACCCGCTCGGACGCGACGCGCAGCTCGCCGGCTTCGTAGGGCTCGAGGGGCACGATCTCCTGTGGATAACGAGGGCACCATGCGCGTGCCGGATTGCTGAAATCATCCCAAACCAGCAACGGCCAATCCGGAAATACGGGAGGTCGCACCGGAACGTCTGTCGCCACAGGAGCCGGTTCCACATCATCCGACCAGCCGCCCGGCTGTTGTTGCAGCGGGTGGGCCGCTGCCGGACACGCAGCGGTTACCCACACGATGAGTGCCAGCAAACCTACTCTGCTTGAGGACATGGGACCCCTCCTGCCGCCCATCCATGCATCCGGAGGGCGAGACCACACCATACACTGCGGGCACATCCCGCATCTTCTAGCGGTCGAGTACCTGGCGGACTTTGTTGAGCAGCGATGTGGGGGTGAAGGGTTTCTCGAGGAATGCTGCGCCGCTGTTCAGTATTCCGTGCTGCAAGATGGCGTCATCGGTATAACCGGACATGTACAGGATGCACAGGCTGGGGCAGGCATTCCGCAGATGTTCGGCGAGTTGTCGTCCGCTCATCCCGCCGGGCATTACGACGTCGGTCACCAGCAGATTGATCTCACCCTGGTATTCGGCAGCGACGCGCAGTGCCATCTCTCCGGTTCCGGCTTCCAGCACTGTGTAGCCCCGGCTGCGCAAGATACGGCACGCCAGATGGCGCACGGAATCGGCATCCTCGACGAGCAGAATCGTTTCGGTGCCTGCGACATGAGCGGCTTGTTCGCTCCGGTCGAGCTGTGTGAGTTCGTCTGTCTCGTCGATGCGCGGGAGGTAGATACGGAACGTTGTGCCGGCGCCAGGCGTGCTGGTCACGGTGATGTGGCCGTTGCTCTGCGTCACGATTCCGAACACGGTTGCCAGGCCCAGGCCGGTACCCTTGTCCTTGGTCGTGAAGAACGGCTCGAACAGGTGGGCGAGCGTTTCCTCATCCATACCCGCGCCGCTATCCGTGATCTCCAGGAGCACGTAACGCCCGGCGACCATGCGTCCGCAGAAACAGGGCAATGGCTTTTCGACATCGACCTCTTCAGTCCGAATCGTTATGGAGCCGCCGAATGGCATCGCCTCGCGGGCGTTTACGACCAGGTTCAGCAAGACCTGTTCCATTTGCCCGACATCGACTTTGACGGAACCGAGATGGGGGGCGAGGATGAACGTCATGTCGATATCCTCGCTGATGAGGCGGCGGAGCATCTTGCCCATGTTGTCGATCACGTCGTTGAGATCCAACACGCGCGGCTGGAGCATCTGGCGGCGGCTGAAAGCCAGCAGCTGGCGGGTGAGACCCACCGCGCGTTCACCCGAACGGCGAATCGCTTCCAGATCTTCGTAACGCGGGTCATCGCGTGCCAGGTCGTGCAACAGGAAGTCGGAGAAACCCATGATCGCCGTAAGGATGTTGTTGAAATCATGTGCGACACCGCCAGCCAACTGCCCGATGGCCTCCATCTTCTGCGCCTGTGCCAGTTGACGTTCCAACCGGTTCCGATCCGAGACATCGCGGACCAGGTCGACAAAGCCGGTAATCTGACCGTTGGCATCGCGGACCGGCGTGCCGACCGTTTCACCGCTGAACACCGTGCCGTCCTTGCGAACATACTGGAACTCGTGGACGTCGGAGATTTCTCCGGCCCACACATCGTGCCACGGGCTATCCTGTGTGCGGAACTGCTCCTGGCGCGGGTGGAGCAGACTGACTTCGCGCCCCAACACCTCTTCCGCTTCGTAACCGTAGATGCGGGTGAATGCCGGGTTGACATGAACGATGCGCTGCTGCACATCCGTGTAGACCAGCGCATCGGGCAACGTACGGAAGATCTGGCCGATCTCCAGTCGCCGGTTTTCCAGCTCGCGCTGTGCTCGTCGTTGTTCGGTCACATCGCGGTTGTTCACCATCAGCATGAAGCGGTCTCCCACACGCACCGCCGCTGCCTGGATCTGGACGGTCCAGCGCTGCCCGTCCGGGCGCATCAGTTCTTGTTCGACGATTCGTCCCAACCATGGAGCCGTTCCGGTCGTGCAGACATCCTGGCTCACGGTCTTGAAACGTTCCAACTGCTCCGCTGTGCGTTGTTCCTCGGGCAGCATCGCGAATTGGACTTCCCAGACCGGTTTGCCGAGCACTTCGTCGCGGCTAAATCCGGTCAATCGTTCGTTCGCGCGGTTCCAATCGACGATGATCCCGTGCTCGTCGGTTAGCGCGATCCCATCGGGCGCTTGCTCTACGATGCTCCTGAACTTGAGCTCACTGTCGCGCAGTGCTGTTTCTGCACGGATGTGTTCCGTCAGATCCAGCGCGGTGCCAAACAGGGTGAGTGGCGTACCGTCTTGGTCCCTGAGCACATCGCCGACGGTGTGCAGGTACCGTTCCTCACCGTCGTCAGCGCGCACGATGCGGTAAATAAGATCGTAGGGGTGCGTTCCAGCCAGCGCATCGTGGATCGCCTGCAGCAGGGTTTCGCGGTCTGCAGGATGGATGTGTCCCAGCCAGTCTTCCGTGCCTGGTGGGTCCTGTCGCGGATCCAACCCGTAGAGACGGTACATCCCATCCGACCAGACCGCCTCGTTGGTCCGCGCATTCCAGCGCCAGTTGCCAAAGCGGGCGATACGCTGCGCGTGGTCGAGATCGGCCTTCGCCTCTTTCAGCGCCTCCTCGGTTTGCTTGCGGTCTGTGACGTCCAGGTATGATATCTGCAATGCCGGGCTGCCCAGATAATCGATTCGACTTGCAGTTATCTGTACCCAACGGATTGCCCCATCTCTGCGGATGATACGGAACTCGGAGGAGGAGGGCGGCGTTTTGCCGGCGAGCCACTCGGTCACATTTTGCCAGACCCACGCACGGTCATCCGGATGGATAGCCTCACGGACCTGCTCGCCGGACAGAGATAGCAATGCCTCACGTGTGGAGCCGCTGATTTCCGCGCTGGCCTGGTTGGCAAACACGATACCGTTATCTTGCAGAATGACCTGTCCCAGTTGGGAGCTATCGACCAGTACGTGATAGGCGTCTTCAGCACGCTTCTGTGCGGTGATGTCCTGAGTAATGCTGAGGAGGTGTGTGATTCGCCCATCGCCTTCATGCTGCAGGGCGTGCAGGTAATTCCGCATCCAGCGGATCCGCCCGGCAGCGGCGATGACGCGGACCTCGAAAGGACCAACCGTTTCGCCGGCAAGCGCGCTCTGTACGGACTCCGCGATGCGCGGGATGTCATCCGGGTGGGCAATGCCGCCAAAGACCACGAGCGACTGGGGTTCGCGGATGGTCTGGGCCTGAGAATCAGCGGGCAGTGTAGACCATTCGCGGGTGAAGGTACTTTCCGGCTCGACCCGCCAGCAACATGCATAGTCGCAGACCAGGTTCAACGCCGTCCGGTAGCACAGGTCCGGACCAGTAGACGGAGTGGATAGCACACTGCCTGCATTGGCCCTCGCCAGCTCAGCTTCCAGTTCTGCTGTGCGCCAGCGCAGCTCGGCCAATTGTGCTTTCTTTCCGTCCAGATCGTACATGCGGCGTTTCCTCCGTCGCCAAATCGGTGGGTCTCAGACCATTGAGCCCCTATAGAGGTATCCATTTGCTGCGGGTTGAGACGATTATACCATACTCCACCCAGATCCGAAAATGGAGCCTGCGGGGAGGGTGCAGCCAGGAACAAGTGTAGCGCCTTTGCCACGACCAA
>CAZPTF010000078.1:0-13891 GCA_964589015.1 uncultured Anaerolineae bacterium | reverse complement strand
GCCATTGCCATCACGCCGCAGGGCTCAGGCCCCCCTCAGCCAGTACCAACAGTGCAGACAGAATCCGCTGAATCCTGGGACGACGCACCTTCAGAGCAAGCGCCTGCCATTCACTATTTCTACTCGGAAGCCGTGCCCGAAGGCGAGGCAACAACCGTGATCTTCCTCCACCACTCCTGTGGTGCCAACTTGATCGAGCAGGGGGCGGTCCGCCAGCGGCTCACGGCCCTGGGGTATGAGTTTTTCGATCACGGTTACAATAGCGACGGTCTGGTTCTCGCGGATGGCACTTGGTCCGGGCGCAATTTCAATGTGCCAGACGACAATACCAATCCCGACGGGTTTGCCACGATCTTCGCGCAGCCCCTGCACGACCCACCGGACAACACCTTCAGTCACTTGATGCAGTATGATGTCATCGCATTCAAGTCTTGTTTCCCTGTCAGCCTAATCGAGAGTGACGCCCAGTTGGCGGAGTATCGGAACCATTATCTCGCCATCCGCGACCGGATCGACCTGTATCCCGACAGGTTGTTCGTCATCGTCACCCAACCGCCCGAAATCCCCAACGACACCGATCCAGGTTCAGCCGCCCGCGCCCGCTCGTTCACCGACTGGCTCGCATCGGACGAATTTCTGGCAGGCCACCCAAACGTTGTCACGTTCAACTTCTTCGATTTTCTGGCAGATGCGAACACCCACCTGCTTCGGCTCGACTACAGAACCGCTGAAGACGACGCCCATCCCAACGAGTCCGCCAATCGAGCCATTGGCCCGCTCTTTGTGGAATTCATCGACTGGGCCATCGGGAAGTACAAACCTTTCGGTTAGCACAACCCATTGTCCGCGAAGATGTCAGCCGAACCTCCGATCGGGAGCTTCGGGATGATTTGCGCGGCTGTTGAGCCCACCATTGGGATTCGCGGCGCGGACCAGAAAACCCCTACGGGTATTGGACGGTTGTCATGTAGCGGCTTCGCGGAATCCGACGGCAACACACACTTGCCAGTCTCCCAGAGATAGCGAAAGCACCCGCACAACTGCTCCAGCGATTCTGGTAGCCAAGTGTACCATTCTATATTGCATTTGCCAGATGGGTTGTGGTATAATTCCTGGAGTAGTGGAGATGGCAACAGGAATGTACTACACATCTGCTTATGGATGGAAGCGTGCAGGCCCGAACGATATCATTAACAGAAGTCCTCGTCGCCCTGGTTGTCGTATTCATCTGGTCGGCCGCGTTCGTGTCGGGCGTAGCCATCGTGCTGATGCTCGTACAGGACCGAACAGAGCTGGCAATGGTTGCGCCGACCCCAGAGCCCGTTGTCGTCATCGTGACAGCGACTCCGGCTGCCACCGACACACCCACAGCGACCGCGACGGCGACAACCGGGTTGGCTACTGCCAGCCCGGCGATCTCTGTGCCCACAGCAACCTTCACGCGTGTCATCCTGCCCACCCCCGAACCCGTCGAGAGTGAAGTTCCGACGGCAACAGCCACGATGTTCGTCGTTCCGACTTATGCCCAACCGGTACAGATCGCGATGGGAGAGCAGGGTCACATCATCCATTCCGTTTCGGCGGGAGAGACTCTATCCAGCATCGCCACGATGTATGGGGCCAGTATCGAAAGTTTAGTGAAGACGAATCACATTCAGAACCCGGCACAAATCAGTATCGGGCAGCAGCTCACAGTTCCGAACGACGAAGCCGCCGAGTCTTCAAGCCCGGGGCCGTCAGCAGAAGTTAACGCGCCCGTGCACAACAGCCCTGCTAACCCGGATGCACCCCCAGAGCTGGTGAGCGCGATAGAACCACCCCCTCCGGCAGGAGACCCGCCCACACGCCTCATCATTCCCAAAATCAACATGGACACACCCGTCGTCGAAGTGGGCTGGCATATCGTTGAGGAACACGGACACAGATTCAGCGAGTGGGACGTAGCAGACCAGGTTGCCGGGTGGCATCGTGGTTCGGCATATCCCGGGAACATCGGCAATACGGTCATCTCGGGCCATCACAATATCAAGGGCGAGGTTTTTCGCTACGTGATCGATCTGGAAGCGGGAGATCAGATCTACCTCTACGTCGGGGATCAGATGTACCCCTACACGGTCACAGAGAAGCACATCCTGGCCGAAAAAGGCATGTCCGACGAGATCCGCAGCGAGAATGCCCGGTGGATCTCGCAAAAGACGGATGAACGCATTACCCTCGTCACCTGCTGGCCCTACACGAACAATACCCACCGGCTCATTGTGGTTGCCAAACCGACCTGGAAGTTGAATCGCTAACCGTGGTCAATCGACTCCGTGGGCTATTGCGCCGGTTGATCTCGGCCAGCGATGAATCCGCCGGCCCACGGAACAGTGCTCGATGAATCGCGCTGAGTCGCCGCACACAGGGGGCAGGTCACGCTGAAAACGTGATCTGCCAGATTCGCACGGATGTTTTTTTGTTGGTCAAGACTGTGCCAGGTCTGGGCGCGTTCCGCTTGCGCTGGAACCCACGCGAACGAGCGTACTCTCCAGCGAATTTGTCGCGTCAAAGGCACCACAATTGTCGCCGAAATCACGGAACATCCCCATCTCCGCCATGTACTTGCCAGAAGGTTCCCATTGGAGTATAATCAGCCAAGACTCGTAGGGACTCGGAATCCACGTTTTGTTGTGTCGCATACCAGAGGACAGGGCGATTCGAGGCCGTCCTGCAAAAGGAAAAACGTTTGAAACTATCAATTCTGATGCCTGTCTACAATGAACGGGAAACACTCGAAGAAATCGTCCGCCAGGTACGTGCCGTATCGATCGAGGGGTTCGACAAAGAGATCATCGCCGTAGATGACGGCTCAACCGATGGGTCGCGAGAAATTCTGCAGAAACTGGCCGAGTCGCCGGATTTTCATGCCTATTACCACGAGGTTAATCAAGGCAAGGGAGCAGCCATTCAGACGGCGATCGACAAAGCGCAAGGGGACATCCTCCTGATTCAGGACGCCGACCTCGAGTACGACCCACGAGACTATCCCGCGCTGCTGAGACCGATCGTGGAGGGCAGGGTAGCCGTGGTCTATGGCTCCCGTTTTCTGGGTGGCCCCCGTAAGACCATGTTCTTCGCCCACATGTTGGGCAACAAATTCCTGACCCTCGTCACCAACGTCCTCTACGACACGATTCTGAGTGACATGGAGACCTGTTACAAGGTATTTCGCGCTGAGGTCGTCAAGGGGATACGGCTCCGTTCCCGGCGGTTCGACCTGGAACCGGAGATTACAGCCAAGATCCTGAAACGAGGATATCGCATCCACGAGGTTCCCATCTCATACTACGGACGTGAATACACCGAAGGGAAAAAGATCACCTGGCGTGATGGGCCGGTAGCCTTGTGGACGTTGATCAAGTATCGGTTCGTAGACTGAAATCAGAGCGAGCCGTACCGTATTGTTCACGAAAAGAGCGGAGTGAGTTATGGTTCGCGAGGGGCAACGTCAGCAGAATAGCCGGTATCGACGAGATGATAATGAGATCTCCGCGTTTCAAAGCTTCGTAGCCTTCGTATTGTTTTTCCTGATCACCGTTCCTTTGACGCTGTTCATTCTCGCTATTGCCTATCTCTTATGGGAATGGTTCAGTGGCGCCGGCTGGCTGCTCGATGCCTGGACGACGCTCATCGTGTTCCCGCTGGGGCTGCTCGTTTCGCCCGTCTTCTTCTACCTGGGATGGTATTACGAGGCGCGAGCGAAACGGCAGCACTTCGCTCTCGAAAAGGCCATGAATGGCTATTTCCCCACTTTCTGCCGCACGGTGTATGGAATCATGGCGGGCATCACCATCTTGTTGGCCATGATGGGTGTGCTGGGCAGCGCATTCATCGACAGCAGTCTGATTCTTGTCACCTGGCTAGGAACTGCGTTCGTTGGTATCGGCATCATCTCGTGGCTTTTTCAGAGTGCCGGGGGTAGTTCCTCGACAGTCCATCAGCAGAGCATCAGTCTGTTACCCACGGGGATCGTCTTCATTCTCTTTTCAGCAATATGGCTTTACGTCTGTATCGCAGCCTCATTCGACAACAACCAGGCACAACTTGAGGGAGGAGCCATCCTCTTTCTGCTCTTCTTGATACCAGGGATTGTTGCTATCCGGCTGTCGAGCCGTCGAAGTGCAGCCATCCATCCTCGCTCTGGTGATGATGACGATTCAGCAGCATGACACGACAAACCAGTCCGTCCTTGAAGGAGCAGTTCCTTCTGCTTAACCGCAGACTGATCAGCACCAACTGGGGCCGGTGGCACCTGGGTCTGGTGATCGCAATCTGTGTAGCGGCGACTCTTTTTCGCTTAGCGCCGATTGCCACCAGCCGATTTCATCAGGACGAGGCCATTTACGGCCACTGGGCATTGCAGATCACAACCGGGCACGACCCCTGGCTCAGCCACTTTCCGGTCGACAAACCGCCACTGTATATCTACACGCTGGCTCTTTTTCTGCGGCTGTTCGGCCCGACTGAGACAGGAGCCCGTCTGCCGAGTGAACTCGCCAGCGCCGTGAGCCTGGTATTGTTGTATATTCTGGGCAGGCGGCTCTATGGCCCACGCACCGCACTGGTTGCGCTCGCGCTGTTCGCGTTTTCTCCTTTCGGCATCTTGTTCGCTCCCACTGCCATGACCGATCCTTTGATGGTCGCCTGTGTTTTGGGTGGGTTGGTGACGATCTCCTTTCGGCATTGGGGATGGGCTGGCCTGTTATTGAGCCTGGGCTTCATCACCAAGCCCCAGGCAGTTTTGTTCCTGCCGCTTGCGGTTGTGTTGGGGGTATGCACACGTCAGGGGCCCACCGCTGTCCACCAGGCTCAGCATCGGCAGGACGGCACAGCGGAAGCGCCTGATGGACACGTCCCGTCTATCACCGGTTCGGATATCGCCTGGTTCGTGCTCGGTTGCGGAGCAGCCATCCTCCCGGCGATCGTGTGGGACGTGCTGAGGTCACCTGGCACGGGTTTTTTTGCGCAGGGCATCACCAGCTACGGAGGATTGCGCTGGGCGCCGGCCATTACCTGGCCTGAGCGGTTGTCACAGTGGTGCGACATCCTGCGTTACACGACCGGCTCATCGTGGTTGAATGCGCTCCTCGCATCGGGCATGCCTCTCCTGTTGTTATATGGGCTGATCCGCTGGAGAACGGAAAGGGACCGGCTTCTCGACTGGGTTTTTGTACTCTTCGCCCTTGCCTTTCCAGTCACACACACCGTGCTGGAGTTCAACGTGTGGGATCGCTACATGCTGGGGCTGACTCCGGTCATCGCCCTCATTCTGGCGCGAATTCTGCTCCTCCCCGGCGAGCTAATCGCAGCGGTTTGGCCCAAACTGAGGTCGAATTGGAGGGTCTATGAGTTGGGCCTTGCCGTGCTGCTGGTGCTGGCCCTGTTCCGTCCGGCCCAGGACGCAGCAAACAGCCGATTCCCGATTGGCGGCGCACACGGCGCATACAACGGCCTGGATGCTTTGGTCGACTACATCCGTGGGCATGTGCCAGGCAACGCGGTGCTCTATCACCGCTGGTTGGGGTGGCATTATTCCTTCTATCTGTTCGATTTCCCTTACCTTCTCCAGTGGTATACTTCGCCGGATGAGCTGGCCACAGACGCTGTGGAGAGACCGGGAATCCCACGTTACGTTGCTTTCCCAAGCTGGCAGTCCCCCACCCAGACCCGTTGGGTTCTACGGCGAAGCGGTCTGGACATGAACCCGCTGTACGAGACGTACCGTGACAACGGCACACGGTCTTTCACCTTGTACCGGATCGAGGAGGCAGTGACTGATGGTTAAGAATAGGCCACGATATCGCTGGCAGGACGTTCTGTCCGTCACCGGTCTTGCCGCTCTGACTGCAGCATTTTTCTGGAAGCTCATCTTCAGCAATCTGATATTAGCCGGCCTCGATGTGTTCGGGTACTTCTACCCTTACCGTGAGTTTGCCGCACACGCTCTGCGCGAGGGGCGGCTCCCGTTGTGGAACCCCTACCTGTTCATGGGGGTGCCGTTCCTGGCCAACATCCAGACCGCGGTATTGTACCCGCTCAATGGCATCCTTGCCTGGCTGCCAACGCCGCAACTGGTCAGCGCTTCCATTGTGCTACACGTGTTTCTCGCCGGTGCCTTCACCTATGCCTTCGCGCGGCGCACGTTGCACCTGCCGCCGTTCAGCAGCTTGGGTTCGGCTATCTGCTTCGCTTTCGGCGGTTTCCTGGGCGCGCAGGTCGAACACGTCAACCAGCTCAACGTCACCGCATGGCTGCCGCTGCTTTTCCTGTGCCTGGACGAGCTGTGGCAGACGTCGCGGTTGTACGCGAACGGTACGGATTCACCACCGAACACGGTCAGCGACTCGTGGCGGCCCCGGCTCGGTGCGGGGCTCTGCGCCAGTGTGGTGATCGCTCTTCAGCTGCTGGCCGGGCATACCCAGGCGGCCTATATCGTACTGGTCGCCGCCGGCCTGTATGCGCTTCTCGCTCCCGTCGTGTCCGGCCTCGTCAGCGGGCGGTTGCGCGAGTGGCGGCCTCTGTTGCGGGCTATTGGGCTGCGGCTCGTCCTGCTGGTCGGCGTCGTCGTACTGGGCAGTCTGCTCTCCGCAGCCCAACTGCTACCGACGCTGGAATTGTCCGGCTTGTCGTACCGCAGCGGCGGTTTGCCTTATCGAGAGGCGGCGTCCTTTTCGCTCCGTCCCCAGTTGCTCCTCCAATCGCTGCTCCCGCCATACGCGTTGGACCTGAGCCAGGTCTTCGGCGCTTCGTTCAGCGAATTCGTGGCATACGCCGGCATCGCGTCCCTGCTGCTGGCGATAGCGGGTTGGATATGGGGGCGACGCTCACAGCGCCATGTGTTCGGCCTGTCGGCTGCAATCGGTCTTTTTCTTGCTCTTGGCGTCTTCAACCCGGTATATTATCTGCTCTATCGTATCGTGCCAGGCTTCGCCTTGTTCAGGGCCCCAGCTCGTTGGATGTTGCTGTACAGCTTCGGTGTCAGCCTGCTGGTGGGTTACGGCATCGAGGCCATCTTCGCTCCGGGCTTCTCGCAGCGGGTACGGGCCACAGTCCGCGGTATTCGCGCCACAGCGGCAGTCAAAAAAGCAACACGGTGGGCCGTCGTGGGATTGCTGCTCCTCCTGGTTCCGGTTGCATATTTCCTGGATATCCCTGATTTTCCCACGCTGCTGATCTGGACCGGCGTGTTACTCATCACGCTGTTCTTGCTGCTATTGATCGCGTCGCGAAGGTTGCCCGAGCCAATCGGACAGATCGCCCTGATATTGCTGGTGTGCGGGGAGCTGTTCTGGGCCAGTCGGGGACTGGCCTACAACAACCCCACCGCTCCGCAAGCGTATGAGTTCCTGCGCCCCGCACCCGCGTTCCTGCTTACCGATCCCGGACAACACCGCTTCATCAGCATGTCGAGCACGACCTACGACCCGGGTGACCTGAGGGAAATCGAAACGATTTTCGGCTGGCAACTGCCGGAACGCGCTGTTTACGACTACATCGTCGCCGTGAAGCGCAAAGAAGTCCTTGCGTACAACCTCCCACTCCATTTCGGTTTGTACGTCGTGGACGGCTACGACGGTGGGCTGCTGCCACTCAAGCGTTTCGTGGAATTACAGCAACTCTTCTTGCCGGAAGATCAGGTTTCAGCCGATGGGCGGCTGCGCGAACAACTGAAAGATATCCCGGAATCACGGCTACTCGCTATCCTCAACGTCAAGTACGTCCTTACCGACAAGGTGTATGACGTGTGGATAGACGATGTTTTCTACGACCTGCAGTTCACTGCCAGGTTAGGGCCAGGACTCGCGGAGGAAATCGGCACAGAGGACATTCTGCCGGAGACTGCAACAGCGTTGGGAGTCATATCATACCTGCGTGGCGCCGCAGAATTACCGGATGGCACACCGGTGGCCGAAATTGTGGTGACCGACGATCGGGGGAACGAGACACATCACCTGCTACGTGCAGGTCTGGAAACGGCTGAGGGAGAATATACCCTGGCGGACGCAGTGCGACACGCTCAGGCACGCGTCGGGCACAACTGGCGCGATAACCTCCACGGCAACGATTATGTTGCCACCTTCGAATTCGAGCAGCCCAGAATCGTCAGGAAAATCACCGTCCGCGGTCTCATCCCCACGGGTGAATTCGATCTCCGCGCCATCAGTCTGATCGACCGGCGGACTTTCAGCAAC
Source organism: uncultured Anaerolineae bacterium (assembly GCA_964589015.1). Classification (GTDB taxonomy): domain Bacteria; phylum Chloroflexota; class Anaerolineae; order DAOTYC01; family DAOTYC01; genus CAZPTF01. The sequence continues at coordinate 5,660 of CAZPTF010000078.1, read as the reverse complement.
CGTTCGGTGCTCCTATCGACGTCCGGCAGATACCGGCTGGTCTACAGCGGCGACGTCAAGATTTACGAAAACCTGGACAACCTGCCGCGCGCTTTTCTCGTTCACGAAGCCCGCGTGATCGACGATGATCTCGCGACGGTCGCCGCGATGGCCGATCCCGCCTTTCGCCCGGAACAGACGGTCATCCTGGCTGCGGGACTCGGGTTACAGGCCGAGGTGGCGCGCGGCACGGATACCGTCGAGATCGTCACCTACGATCCTGAATGCGTCAAGCTGGAGGTCGATGCCGGTTCCGCTGGCTATCTGGTGCTCACCGATACCTACTATCCGGGATGGGAAGCGGAGGTAGACGGACGGACCGTACCCATCTACCGCGCCAACCTGACAAGCCGGGCGATCGCGCTGGATGCCGGCCACCACCAGGTGGTGTTCAGCTATCGCCCGCACACATTCTACACAGGGACAGCGATCAGTCTGCTGACCCTGCTAGCGACGATCATCGGGCTTATCCGAATACGCGTACGCCGTTACCGAAAGGATTAGGCGCAAATCGCTTTGACGAAACAGGTACGGACAGGTATAATCGCCGGTAATACACAGATTATCGATAGGGAGCATGATTCCTCTGTGACAGGCGATCAAACGTACCGGCATCACCGGTCACGAGCAAAACTCGATCCGGGGCTGATTCTGAGTCTGCTCGTGGCATTGTTTGCCATCTGGCCTCTGCTATCCTCCGGACTTCCCAACACTGCCGATGGCCCGATTCATTTCTACCGCGCTGTAGACATGCAGCAGGCATGGGCTGACGGCGTATTCTATCCCCGCTGGTCGGCGAATCTCGCGCTGGGATACGGAACCCCTCTCTTCAACTTCGCGCCGCCGCTGCTGTACACGCTGATGATGTTGTTGAGCAGCCTCGGGATCGACCTGGCCATGGCGATGAAACTCGTTGTCGTGCTGTTCATTCTGCTCAGCGCGGTAGGCATGTACGTGCTCGCGCGCGACACGTTGGGGCCGCGCGCCGGGCTGGTCGCTGCTGCCGCATATCTGTATGCGCCATACCGCCTGCGCGAGTTCTACATTCAAGGCAACTATGCCCAATTCCTGGCCCTATCGTTATATCCCCTCGTTCTGTGGTGTTATTTCGAAGTCATCCGGAGCGGAAAGATTCGCTACATGATCGGCGGGGGTGTCGCATACGCAGCCCTGTTCCTGAGCCACAACATCAGCGTGATGATTTTTTCCCCGCTGCTGCTCGCCTATGTGCTCTTTTGGGTGGGAACAAATCGGAAATGGATCGCCGTGCGCGATGTCGCGATCAGCGGGTGCCTGGGACTGGGGCTGTCGGCTTTCTTCTGGTTGCCGGCGTTCTACGAGCAGCGCTGGCTGCAGATCGCACAGATCACGAAGGGACACTTCGATTTCCGGCTGCACTTCGTCACCTTGCGCGAGCTGTTCGCGCCCTACGTTGCCCTGGACTATTCCGCGGTGAACGTACACCTTCCGCTGAGTCTGGGGCTGGCTCCGCTCATCCTTGGCATCGTCGCATTGGTCGGGGTCTTGTGGATGCGCAATGGGGCAGGCCGCCAGCGAGAGTTGCTCGTCTTCTCCGCCCTGGCGCTGGGGGTGAGTGTCTTCATGATGCTTCCCCTCTCCACGCCCTTGTGGGAACACCTGCCCCTGCTCAAGTTGACCGAGTTCCCCTGGCGGCTGTTGGGAGTCGCCGCCGTGCCACTTGCGCTGTTGGCGGGAGGAAGCGTGCATTGCTTCGACAGGCTCGTGCCACAGCGGATCGCGCCAGCCGTGCCCGCCGTTGGCGTCGCGTGCATACTGATCCCTTCCTTCTTCTACCTCTTCCCCCACCAACCGTTCGCGGACCTGAGCCATGCTACCGTGGGAGACATCACCACGTACGAGCTGCGGACGCGGGCGTTTGGGACAACCAGTGCAGGTGAGTTTTTGCCGATGTGGACCACCCAGCATCCAACCGATTCGCCGATGGCCGCGGACTATGCGGCGGGCCGCCCGCCGGAGAAATTGGACCGCTCAGCGCTTCCTCCTGCAGTCAAGGCAGACGAGCGCGGGAGAGGTTATCTGTGGAACGAATACGCATTCGCATCGGACAAGCCATTCGTCGTCCGCTTCAACACGCTGTGGTACCCGGGCTGGGAAACGCACATCGACGGGGCACCGGTAGCAAGCAGCCCGTCATCCCCGCAGGGTCTCATCGAGCTCGAGGTCCCGGCAGGCGAGCACGTCGTCAAGGTAAGCTTCGGCTCCATTCCCATCCGGAGGCTGGCGAACGGGATATCGCTTGCGACATTGCTGCTGTGTATCGCCCTGGTTGTCCGCGGTGGCAGATGGTTCCGTGGCGAACCGGCTGGCGAGTCCTTCCCGCCCGACATGCGCTGGACCCGAGCGTCCGTGGCGTGCAGCGGAGCCACCCTCATCGCGCTGCTGTTGGCGAAGGAGTGCCTCATTGGACCGTACACCACGTGGTTCCGCGTCCAATCGCCGCCGGGAGCGGTTATCGGCGTCGAACACCCGGCGAAGATCGCGCTGAGCGATCAGGCCGTCTTCCTCGGCTACGACCTGACGCCGCCCACGATCGCACAGGGTGATTCGTGTACGGTACGGTTGTACTGGCAGGCCACGACGCATACGCAGAAAGACTACCGCTCCTTCGTGCATCTGGATGCCCCACCGGATTGGACGACAGTAGCGCAATCGGATGCCATGCACCCGGGCGGCATCCCCATGACATCATGGCCAGCCGCGTTCTACGCATGGGACGAACACAAGATTGCCATTCCGGACGATCTCACGCCGGGCATCTATGCACTACGGGCCGGTCTGTATGACGGTGAAACGGGGCAACGCCTGCCCGTCCACGATGACGCCGGAGATGAGACGGGTAACGATATCACGCTGCAGGGAATCCGTGTCACGAGGAAGTCGCCGCTGCGCATCGAGCGGCTACCGCAGCACCCCACCAGCACATTCGGTGAGGGTATCGGACTGGTCAGCTACAGCGTTCAGCAGGACGCGGATGGAGCCGTGGTGACGCTGTATTGGAAGGCGACCGCGCCACCCACCGGCGAGTACACCGTATTCGTTCACGTGCTGGACGAAGACGGTCACATCATCGCCCAGGCTGATGGTCAGCCATCTGCAGGACGCTATCCAACGAGTTACTGGCTGCCTGGCGAGATCGTCGAAGACATTCACCGCCTGACGCTGCCGGCGGAATTGTTCGCAGACTATCGCATTGCCGTCGGCCTGTATGACGCCAATACCCGCGCACGGCTCGAAGCGAGAGATGCGCAGGGCAACCCTCTGCCAGATTCAAAAGTCATCCTCGAATGAACCGTTTGACGCGTCACCCGGAGTGCACTACAATGATCCACGGCAGGAGGTCACCGTGACAATTGTTGCATTGCTGACGGACTTCGGCATGTCCGATAGCTACGCCGGAGTCATGAAAGGTGTCATTCTGGGAATTGCGCCCGAAACAGTCCTGATCGACATTTCTCATGACATCCCGCCCCAGGATATTCGCGCGGGGGCCTTCGTATTGAAGTCTGCCAGTCCGTATTTCCCTCTTGGAACCATCGTCGTCGCCATAATTGACCCCGGTGTAGGCAGCGAACGGCGGATCATCGCCGTCCGGACTTCACGGGCGCTGTTCATTGCACCGGACAATGGTGTGTTGAGTTGGGCATTGTATGGCGAGGACGTCCGGGAAATCGTCAGCGTGACCGAGTCCCGCTATTGGCTGCCGAAGGTAAGCCGGACCTTTCATGGGCGCGACATTTTCGCACCCGTCGCTGCACATCTGGCAAACGGCCTTCCCATCGACCGTTTGGGACGCCCGATCCAGGATCCGATCCACCTTCCTCTACCCAGGCCCCGTTTGGAGACGGGCGGGGTCGTGCACGGTGAGGTGATTTACATCGACCGCTTCGGGAACCTGGTCACCGATATCCAACTGGACCCCGGAGACCATCGCATCACCAATCTGTCCGGCTGCGAGCGGGACGTACATCTCAACTCAGCCATCCGAGTTCAAATACGAGAGCACCGCATCAATTCGATCCGAGACGACTATGCGGACGGCGAACCCGGCGAGATGTTGGCGTTGGTTGGAAGTTCCGGACATCTGGAAGTGGCCGTGTGCAACGGGAACGCGGCACTGCTTTTGGGCGGTACCGTTGGCATGCCGGTGCGGGTGATGCTATCTCTTGGGGATTCCCAGAACTCAGCGCACCCTATAAGGTAACAAACCCTGTTCTGAAAGGATTCGACGTCAGGCTATGGATGAATTTGCCATCGAAGGTGGGCACCAGCTCAGCGGGGAAGTATACCCGAGCGGAAACAAGAATGCGGCGCTGCCCTTGTTGGCTGCCTGTTTGCTCACCGACCAACCGGTTGTCTTGCACAATGTCCCCAAAATCAGAGATGTCCAGACGATGGTGCAGTTGGTGGCCGATGTGGGAGCGGAGGTCCAGGAAGCCGGCGAGCACACGCTGGTCATCACTGCGCGAGACGTGCACAAAGCGGAGCTGTCGCCGCGTCTCTGCCGGGACATACGCGCCTCCATTCTGCTTGCCGGCCCAATGTTGGCGCGCTGTGGCCAGGTCGAACTGCCCCCACCGGGAGGAGACATTATCGGCCGGCGCCGTCTCGACACCCACTTCATGGCTCTACAGGCATTCGGCGCCAATCTCGGGTGGACAGCATCCAGCTATCTGCTGAGTGGGCCGAATCTACACGGGCAGGACATCTTCCTGGACGAGGCCAGCGTGACCGCCACGGAAAACGCACTGATGGCCGCAGTGCTGATTCCGGGACAGACGATCATCCGCAACGCGGCCTCCGAACCGCACGTCCAGGAGCTTGCCCGTTTTCTCAAGTCCATCGGCGCCCAGATCGAAGGAATTGGGACCAACATGCTCACCATCGAAGGCGTAGATTGCCTGCGCGGTGGAGAACACACCATCGGTCCCGACTACATCGAAGTGGGCAGCTTCATCGGACTGGCCGCCGCTACGCGAAGCGACCTGCTGATCCACGACGCCGCTCCCGAACATCTGCGCATGGTCTTGCTGGCCTTCGGCAAGCTCGGCGTCCACGTCGAGATCCGCGGACAGGATATCCTGGTGCACGGCGATCGCGACCTGGAGGTCGTGCCCGACCTGCACGGTGCCGTCCCGAAGATCGACGACGCACCCTGGCCCGCTTTCCCGGCGGACCTGCTCAGTGTCGCCGTCGTGATGGCGACGCAAGCCAAAGGGACCATTCTCATTCACGAAAAGATGTTCGAGAGCCGGCTCTTCTTCGTGGACAAATTGATCGAGATGGGCGCGCAGATCATCCTCTGTGATCCGCACCGCGCCGTGATTGTCGGACCCTCGCGGCTGCACGGAGAGCGCCTGGAAAGCCCCGACATCCGCGCGGGCATGGCGATGTTGATCGCGGCGCTGTGCGCCGAGGGCACGAGCGTGATCCGCAACATTGGCCAGATCGACCGTGGATACGAGCGTATCGACGAGAAGCTGAAAGCGCTGGGCGCCAGGATCGAGCGCCATTCCGATTGTGATGTCACCTGAAGGTAACTTATCGCGCTCGGCCTCCCCGCTGCGGTCCGGCTCGGAACG
>CAZPTF010000077.1:0-13975 GCA_964589015.1 uncultured Anaerolineae bacterium | reverse complement strand
CTCATGGAAAGGGTAACAGTGAGAACATGGAAAAAGGGATAGAACCACGGCTGCGCATGGAACACATCACCAAACGGTTTTCGGGTGTCGTGGCACTGAGCGATGTGTCGTTCGAAGCGTATCCCAGCGAAATCGTCGGTTTGATCGGAGAGAACGGCGCGGGCAAGTCCACGCTGATGAAGATCCTGAGTGGCGCGTGGCCAGCCGGCACGTACGAAGGCAAACTCTTCATCGAAGGGGTACTCAGCGCGTTCGGCAGCCCGCAAGACTCGGAAAACGCCGGCGTGGCGATGATCTACCAGGAGGCGCACCTCCTGCAAGACATCAGCGTCATGGAGAACATCCTCCTCGGGCGGTTGCCGCACAACCGCTGGGGCTGGGTGGACTGGAAGGAGGCGCGCGACCGGGCCGTACAATTGCTGGACCGCCTGGAGATCGATATTCCGCCCAATGAAGATACCCGGCGGCTCAGCGCCAGTCAACAGCAGATGGTGGCCATCGCCAAAGCGCTGGGGCGCGATGCCAGGATCCTCGTGTTGGATGAACCCACGGCGGCTTTGACCGACACAGAGACGCAGACGCTGTTTCGTGTGCTACGCCGCCTGCGCGAAGACGGCGTCACCTGCATCTACATTTCGCATCGGATCGAAGAAGTCCTCGATCTGGTCGATCGCGTGACCGTTCTCCGCGATGGGCGCGTAGTCGACACCATCCCCGTTGCTGCGGAGGTCGAGTACAGCGATCTGGTCCACATGATGGTCGGGCGTGCACTCACCGACATGTACCCGAAGAAAGCGGCAGCGATTGGTCAAGCGGTGCTGCGTGTGGAGCATCTATCACTGGACCACCCATTCATCAATGGACGCAAATCGCTGCAAGATGTGTCATTCGCGGTCCATCGCGGTGAAATTCTGGGCATCGGCGGTTTGGTCGGGTCCGGACGTAGTGAAATCGTCACGTCGTTGTTTGGCATGAACGGAAAGCGCGTCCAGGGGCAGGTCTTCATCGATGGCGAACCGGTTGACATCCGGACCCCACTCGATGCAAAAAGACATGGAATGGGCTTGCTGACCGAAAATCGTCGCAAGAACGGGTTGATTGTCACGTTCCCTATCGTACAGAACGTCACCCTCGCGAACCTGAACCGTGTCTCTCGGCACCATATCCTTAATCACGGTCAGGAACGCCGGCTGGCTCGCGAGCAGATCGATGTTTTGAACATCGTTGCTCCGTCGATTGATGCGATCGTCAACAACCTGAGCGGTGGCAACCAACAGAAGGTAATCATTTCCAAATGGCTGCTCACCGACTTGCACATCCTCCTGCTAGACGAGCCCACCCAGGGGATCGATGTAGGCGCGAAAGCGGAGATCTACAAACTGATGGAACATCTCTCGCAGCAAGGCATGGCCATCATCTGGATTTCTTCGGAGTTGCCGGAATTGCTGGCGATGAGTGACCGGATCATGGTACTTGCAGATGGGCGCGTGCAGGGCACCCTATCTCGCGAAGAGGCAACGCAGGTCCGTGTGATGGAACTGGCGACCCACTTCCGTTAGGCATCGCGCACGTTGGAACGAGAACAACCACTGAAAACAGCGAAGGGAATCGTTTAGTATGGCCGAAATGACGCCGCGCCGCCGTATCCTGACTGCATTTGATCACCAAGAAACTGATGCCGTACCGTTCGACATCGGTGGCACCAAGACTACAAGCCTGAACGTGAACGCCTATCGGAATCTCTACCGCTGCCTGGGCTGGGCAGAGACTCCATTGCAGTGGGGCAACTACCTGAGCCAACGAACGCACATGGCGGAGGAGATGAGCGCCTTCCTGGGTGGCGATGTCCGCCGCGTTCACGTGCCACATCCCGAGGTGCTACCAAAGGAGAAGCAGACACCGGTACAGCTCGATGCGTGGGGAACTGAATGGACCCAGGAGTCTGGCGGGCTGTTTTACGTCACCAGGCCCGCTCTGGCGGAAGCGCGAAGCATCATGGACTTGCAACAGTTCGCCTGGCCCGAGCCGCAATCGTTGTTCCATGCCCCAGAGGAAGTTGACCTGTACGCACGCAAACTACGCGAGTCAACCGATTGTGCAATCTGCCTCGACCTGCCTGACGCTGTGGTCCATTCCTCACAGAACATCCGTGGCTACGAACAGTGGTTGCTGGACAGTGCACTGGACACGCCATTCTTCGAGGCCTTATTGGATCACATCGTCGAGCTTTACTGCGCGATGGTCTGCCCGGTATTGGCGGCCGCCGGGGATAACATCGATCTGGTCATGATCTGCGACGACATCGCCGTACAGAACGGTCCGCTGATCTCGCCACGTGCCTACCGCAAACTGATCAAGCCGCGCCATGCCAGAATAATGGAGACGATCAAGTCGTGTTCGCACGCCAAGATCGTATTCCACAGTTGCGGGTCGGTCCGCTGGGCACTGCCCGACCTGATCGATATCGGCATCGATGGGCTGAATCCCGTGCAGTGTTCCGCAGCAGGTATGGAACCGGCGGAACTGAAACGCGATTTTGGGCGCGATGTCCTGTTCTGGGGCAGCATAGATACCCAGCATGTATTGCCCTTCGGCGCGCCGGATGAGGTCCGCGAAGAAGTCCGGAGGAAGATCGCAACACTTCATCACGATGGCGGGTTTGTGGTCGGGTCGGTGCACATCATCCAGGGCGATGTCCCACCACAGAATGTGTTGGCGCTGACCGAAGCAGCCCATGTTTACGGCAGGCGCTCGGATGGACATGCGTTCCGCATCACATGCACAGGCCGGTCGTAGTAAGCAAGCTACGCACGTGACGATATCACGTACACACATCTTGGTAGTTGTCTCGAAAATCAGTATAATATACGGCAGATTTCGAGATGAGAGAGACGGATGAGAGCACGAGAAGCCCACACGAATGGTCTGATCAGCCAGATGAATATCCGCGATGAAGTCTACCACATCTTGCGCCGCGGTATTATCAATCAGGAATATCCGCCGGGTTTTCGTTTCAACTTGGCAGAACTGGAATCGCGGTTGGGAGTAAGCCGGACGCCAATCAAGGAGGCTCTACAACGGCTGGAGTCCGAGGGGCTGGTGCAAATCCGCGCGCGTCGCGGCACCTTCGTCATCAGCATTGATCCGCAAGAAGTCGAAGATACCTGGGAAATCCGCCGCGTCCTGGAAACCTATGCCGCCAGGCATATCCTGGCGAAGGCGACCGAGCAAGATCTCGCCCACCTCAAAGCAATCGTGAACGAACTGGAGCGGCTGTATCCCGAGACCGATGTCCTCGAGGTAGTCGAGAGGATCATCACATTGGACCACAATTTCCACACGCTGTTCGTCAGCCTGGCTGGAAACAAGCGGCTCAGCGAGATCTATGACACGGTCGGCCATTTCGTTCAGCTCGTGCGCGTCCAGCAGATCTTCATGCATTCCGATCTCGAACTGGCGCGTTTTGAGCACCACGAGATACTGAGCGCTCTCGACCAGCGCGATACGGAAGCGCTGATCAGGGCCGTGGACGAGCACCTGACGCTCTCGAAAGACCGCTTCTGGAAGCGGTTCGTGGAAGACCACGCGTCCTGAACTCTTGAGGGCCGAAAAACAGGGGGGAGCTTTGGCGTCTGACGACCCAACATCAATCAAGAATGAGGATGCAGCACTGGGCCGGATCGCAGCATTGAGCGATGGGGTCATCGCGTTCGCTATCACACTGATGGTTCTGGACGTCCGGGTACCCGACAACCTCCTCGCCGGGCAAGTGGGCCAGGCACTGCTGGATCTGCGTCCGAAGTACTTCGGTTGCGCCTTGAGCTTCGTGGTCATCGCAGTCTACTGGATAGAACACCATCGCATGTTTACGCGGATCATCCACTACGACCGCCGCCTCATCTGGCTCAACTTCCTGTTTCTGTTCTTCATTGCCTTCCTGCCGTTCACGACGGATATGATCGGGGAGTATGGGAATGTGCCGATCGTGGTCGCCGTGTATGCAGCCCTCGGCGCTGTGGTGGGTTTCAGCAAAGAGGCCATTTGGTGGTACGCCTCGCACAACCACCGGCTGATCGATCCCGAGATGTCACAGCAGGCCGTGAATCGTTCGCTGGTCGCCGGCCTGATCGCGCCTGTCGTGTTTCTCGCCTCGCTGGCCATCGTGCCGTTATCATCCGATGCAGCGATGTATAGCTGGCTGATGATGATGCCGCTGAAATTCCTCGCCCACCGCGCCACGTAGAGCCCGTGAGTACCGGTAGCGGCCGACAACAAGAAGACTCCCGAAGCCGGCTTCGGGAGTCGTTCGTTAGCAGCGGAACCTGGTTATCCGACCGCCTGGAAGCGGTCCGCTCCCCTACGGAGTGGCCGTCAGTGCCACGGTGGCCGTAGGCTCGGGTTCCGCTGTCTTCGGTACGGTGGTCGCGGTCACCGTGGCCGGTGCAGCCTCCACCGTCACGGTGAGCACAGGTTCAGCGGAGGGCACCTCGCCGGTAATTTCCGGGGACTCCTGCAGCGTGGGCGACACGGTAGCACCGGGAACCATCTCGAGCGCGGTATCCAGATCGACCGGCAACACGGCCTCCGGCGTCGCTGGCACGGTGATCAGATCAGCACGTTTCTTCTGCACGAAACCGTCCCCCAGATACCCGCTTACGCGCACGTAATAGGGCGAACTGGAGACGTGAAGCACATAATAGTCCTCCTCATCCTTCGCACCTATTTCCGCCGTGTAGGTGGTGGCGACACCATTGATCTCGGTCGTGATCGTCAACACGGCCTGGGGTTTGTCCAGACCATACTCCGGTTTCAACTCCTTGCCGAGCGGTTCCGCCATGCGCATCGTGGTTGCCTGTCCCAGCAGTGTGCTAAAAGCACTCTGATTAAACTGTTCGTCTTCTCCCAGCCCGGCCATCGTCCAATTTTCGTCATCGCGCACGAAATCGAACGTACCATGCGCATTCTCCAGGCTTAGGGCGACGGTTGCAGTTTGCGGCACGGAGAAATAGAGTGTGTCGATCCAGTTGGAAGTCTGAACATTGGCATCCCAGGGGTCCAGGCTTGCCGTCAGGTAGACCTCCGGCTGATCGTCCGCCCGAACGTGTGTAGCGCCGGCGCCAGCCGAGCTACCGATATAGAGCCTGTGATGGCTTCCGTCCTTCATCTCGATATCCAATAGCCGGTTGAAATCGTCTTCAGCGACCTGCAACCGCTTGTGGCTGCTCGCGGTTCTCGTCACCAACCGATTGGAATTCAACTCCCCCACCTTTTCCAGGACCGGGGAGATCTTATCTGCTTGAGCGGGAAAATCGTCCGCCTCGGGCAAATTCCAACTCTCGTTGCCTTTGGCCAAGACGATGTGGTTGTCATCGTTGTCACTGATGGTCAACGCGACCACGTCACCGGCAGCAAACCCACTGAGGAGCGGCGCCTCTGGTGTGGATGCGGACGTCCGCGGCCAGAGCAAGAACACGCTCAAGACGACCTGCAGGATGAGCACTATGCCTAGAACGAAATTGAGTTTCTTCATGTCATCTCTCCATCGCTTTTCTTGGGTCCGGTCACATCTTAGCCGGCGACTGCTGCTGGTCGTGGTATAGCTCTTCTCTGGGAACAAGTTTGATCGGTCTCTCGTTACGTTGGCGCACCTGCCATACAACCCCGATGGCTACCAGACCGAGCAACGCCAGCAGATAGTTGGCCGTCTCCCACACTGCGTGTTGTTGTTCCGTCAGAGGCTTCAACATCCGCGCCGAAGCGCCTCGCGCTCTGATTTCGAGCAGCTCCAGGTCCTCGACCGACCAGTCGACGGCATTCTGCACGAACTGCAGGCTATTGACAAAGCGATCCCCATTGATCGGCATGGAAAGATTGAATACGACATCATTGAGGAACTCCGCGCTGCCAATGACCACCAGGCGGGTCATCTCGGGGGACCGTTCGATCGTCCCGACTGTTTCAGGTGAAGCAGCCGTCTGCTCACCCGTCTCTGCAGCAGGCTCATTCTGCAACGGAGATGGCTTTCCCTTGAAGAAACTCTCGAACGAACCCTGTACCGACACGGCCAGCGGGTATGATTCCTGCGGACTGCCAACAGGGAAACCCAATTCCGGATACCGTTGCAGGTCAGGAGTCACATTGGTATCCGCATTGAGCCACGACTGTGGGCTGGAGTACAACAGCGTCGTGACCTGGTGGTCTATATCCACATCGCCGGCGACGTTCACTGGCGATGCCCAGTTCAAAGTCACCGCCGACAGGTTTGCCAGAATCGGGCTTGCCTGGTCCATGCCGTCTGACCGTACATCGACGAAGTAGGGATAGCTGACTGCCTGAATCTCCCGCACCTGGAAACCACCGACGTCACGCGCAACCTGCACGGGGAAAGGCTCGTTCTGCGGATCGAGGACCAGCGTCTCATCGACAGTGAACCCGTAGTGCGCCAACATGTCACGCAACCCTTCCGCGACAGGCGCAACCCCGATCGCCCCGGTGTATGGATCCGGATTCAGGATATAGTTGCCCGCGGCAACCACCACCGAGCCGCCACGCATCAGATACTGGTCGATCGCGTACCGCTCTTTGTCCGTCATGTTCTGTGGCGCGATCACCAGCAACACATCGATTCCGGACGGGACCTGCCCGCTCGTGATATCCACCGTCTGCACGGCATAGTCGCGGCGCAATTGCCCGGCGATCTCGTTATACCGCTTGACCGAAGCCTGCGACTGTCCAAACATATCCTGCGTTGGCGTGGCCGGCGGCACCCACAGCCCGACCGTTTTCAGGAATCCCGGCGACACCCGCTTGATCGCCGACTCGATAGCCGTGCGCACGGACGCCTCGCTGAGGTCACCGGAGGGAATCAGCAATTGCTGCTGATCGCCGACCTGCAAAACCATGTGCAGATAGTAAGACTGCTCGGAGAAAAGCCCGACGGGGATCGGCTGCATTCCATACTGGTCGATCAACGTCTGCCGTTGAATCTGACTGTTGGGTTCATCCGGATCGACAACCGTGAAAGTGAAACGGCCCGCCTTTGCCTGGTTCTGAATCTCCTGCCCTACTTTGCCGATCGTCTCCGGGGCCTGGGAGAGCCACTGCGGCAGCGTCTTTGGCGTGACGAACAGCGTCAAGTTGACCGGCTCCGCCAGGGACGCCAGCACGCTGTCGATGCTCTGGAACCCGAACACTGTCTTCTTGATCGCCCGTGTCAGGTCATATTCCAGATTGCGTAGACGCACATCGATGTCACCATTGGGATATGGCTGGATCTCGATCAAGTCGATGAAATTCAGTGTTTCGTACTGGTCGCCATAGCGAATCAACAGGTCAAAATAGGCATTGACCACCGAAGCCCCATACCGGTCGCTTGCCTGTAGCGCAGTCGGACGGATACCGTACGTCTGATTTGCCTCCATCTCCAGCTCGGGATTCCGCTGCGGATCGACGATCTCGACAGCCACCTTGCCACCGGACGCGATACGGTACTCCTCGAGCATGTCCCGGATGCGTGGCTCCAACGGGGCAAGCAGCGGATGGGTCCTCTCGCTGAAGTAGCCGCGGATCAGCAACGGTTCCTGCAGGTTGCCGAGCAAATCACGCGTGACTTGTGACAGACTGTATTCGTGCTGTGCGGTCAGATCGGCGCGCGCAATGCTGACAGGAAACATCCATACGTTGAACAGGATCAGGTTAAGCACGATCAGCACGGTGGCCACGACTATCGGACGGCGGTAGGGCCGCGTCTTCAAGCTCTGACTCCAACCCTTGCTGTATAGAGAAACCACGTTGAGCGCCAGAAAGGCCAGCGCCAACGAGACATAGTAGGCCAGGTCGCGCAGGTCGATTACCCCGCGCTCGATGCTCTCGAACCGGCTGCCGGAGCCGATCGCACGCAGAATCTCGGATACATTGTCGCCGGTGAAGGCAGTGACATTCTGCGATCCGATCATATAAAACAACCCGCCGATCAACACGGTCATAATCAGCGCGACGATCTGATTATCAGTACGCGAAGATACGAACAAGCCGATTGCAATGTAGGCGCTCGCCAACAGAATCGCCGCCAGATAGCCACCCACAACCGGACCCCAGTCCAGGGCACCCAGCAACGCGACCGTGATGGGCAAGAACAGGGTCAGCGCCAGCGCGACGCTGACCAGAATCAGGGCCGCCAGGAACTTGCCCACGACCAGGTAAATGGTACGCGCCGGGAGTGTCAGCAATACCTCCAACGTGCCGCTGCGTTGTTCCTCGCTCCACTGGCGCATGGTCAAAGCTGCGACCAGGAAAATCAACAGGATGGGCATCCGCCGGAACATCGGACGCAGGTCCGCGACACCCCGTGCGAAGAAGGCATCCACCCAGAAAAAGGTAAACAACGTCGCCCCCAGGAAGACACCGACAAATATCAATGCCATTGGAGAACCAAAGAAGTCGTTAAGCTCTTTGCGAACGATGGACCATATCTGTTTCATACGTCGGATCTCCTATGCTGCCGTGGCCAATTGATTGAATACCGATTCCAGCGTCCGGACATCGTGTTTCAGTTCACGCACGGGCCAGGCCCTGTCCCTCGCCAGGTCAAAAATGAGTGGGCACAGATCGGTGTTGCCCTGCCCATCCACGCGGTAAGCCGGATATCCGTCGGCGGTGCGCAGCGCCTCGACCGCACGCACGCCGTCGATCCCCGACAACGCAGGCGCCGCATCGAGCACATCTTGCTGCAACACCAGGACTGCGGCGCTGGTGGCCGCCAGCTCCGCCAGATAGGCATCCGCCTTGATTTGCCCATTGATCAGAATGATGACTCGGTCGCATAGGGCCTCGACTTCGGATAGGATATGAGATGAAAACAAAACCGTGCTTTGTTTCGCCAGACGTTTGATCAGACTGCGGATTTCGATGATTTGGGTGGGATCTAAACCAACAGTGGGCTCATCCAGAATGAGTAGTTTAGGATGGTGTAGGATGGCCTGGGCCAGATTGACGCGCTGCCGGTAGCCTTTGCTGAGCTGCCCAATCGGCCGGGTGAGATGCGCTTCCAGCCCGGTGTCGTAGATGGCCTCTGAAAGGCGTACCATTCGTTCACCCGGCGGCACCTGCCGCAAGTCAGCCATCATCATCAGGTAAGACTGAACCGACAGTTCCGGGTAGAGGGGAGACATTTCGGGCAAATAACCTATCCGGCTCTGCACCGCACGGGTTTGTGAGAGCACATCCAGGCCATCGACTTTGACTGTACCGTCGTCAGGCTGCAAGAAACCGGTTAAGATCTTGATCGTGGTCGACTTTCCCGCCCCGTTTGGACCCAGGAGTCCGACGATCTCTCCGGAGTTCACCTGAAACGACACGTCCTCCAACGCTTGAATAGGACCATAGGACTTGGTCAGGTTAACGACTTCAATCATACCTACCTCCTAATCACCAAATGGAAACGAATTGGACTATGCAACGGTTGCCAGTCCTTGACCGGGGAAGCATTGCAGAAATGTGGGAGTCTGTCCTCAATCCTTCCGGGGACGCCAAGAAACCTTCAGGAAACCGCGCCTGTTATCCATTGTACAGGAACACCTTAAACCGACATTAAAGAAATATTAGAGTTTGATTAGAAAAGTTTGCTTGCCAACGTAGAAAGATGATGTCCAAGACGATATCTCAACGACTCACCATACTAAGGACGGCAGCTCGTGAACCGGCGCATTTTTCCACCCACGTCGTGCGCAAAGCCCACCATTCATTGGATGAGGGATGGACGGTACCACAGGCTCATTCGCACTGCGCAGGCTTGCTCTTCATCAGCAGGCTCCACGAGCCACGCTGCACGATGTCGCCGTGCTGGTTCAGCATGCGCACGTCGAACGTCACCAGCCCGCCGCCCAACCGCTTCATCGGCTTCGTTTCGGAGATGCGCAGTCGAATGTGGATCGTGTCGCCGATGAATACCGGTTGGCTGAACTTCCACTCCAGGTCGCGGAAGGCCTCGACAGTGCCTTCCAGAAACCCAACCCGCCAGCCCAACCCGCCAGCTATCGCCAGGCCGAGCAACCCATGCGCGATCCGCTGTCCGAAGATCGTGTCGGCGGCGTACTGCGCGTCTGTGTGCAGCGGGTTGTAGTCACCGGTCAGCCCGGCGAACAACATGATATCGGACTCCGTTACCGTCCGCGCCGGGCTCACGATCTCGGCTCCTTCCACAAGATCTTCGAAATAAAGGCCCCGGTTGCTCATCAACATCTCCTGGCTCATCGTGCTCTCTCCTCCCTATCCCCGAGCGTTCAATGCAAGAATATTCCTTGATGACAGAATCGTGCGGGTACATTATATCATGCATCCCCCGACCGGAGAAATGGTGTTGGAGAATCGCGTGTCGCATGCGCGCAACAACCAATTTCGCCATCCCGTGATAATATGCTAGAATGAAAATAAGGTAAATTCAGGGGTACATGTGAAGGTATTTCGAGCGGAAAGGTTCGATTCGAGCCGGAGAGCAAACCGTATGAGAATTATCTGGCGAAATAGCATGTTGTTCCTTATGCTGATCTCGATTTCCATCGCTGGCACGGGCTGCACCGGGCCGCTATCGATGCTGCAACCCGCTCCTACGCCCACTCCGGAACGACCGCGGGCCGAGCTGGCGGCGATGGCATTCCTGCGTACCTGGGAACGCGGGGAATTCAGCGCGATGTACGATCAGCTGTCGTCCGCATCAAGAGCAACCATTGGCAGAGAAGAAGTGCTCAAGCAGTTCCGGCAAGCCTACCAGGATGCCGCCATCTATGCCACGGAAGTCGAGATCCGCTCGGTCCTGCAGAAGGAGCAGGATGCCCAGGTCGCGTTCCGCGTCACATATCATTCCGGCAGTGTGGGGGCATTCGGCGCCGACAACCTGCTGGCGATGACCTTAGAGGGGCAACGCTGGCTGGTCAACTGGTCGCCCGGTCTGGTGTGGCCCGAATTCCGTGAAGGCAGTCATTTCTCCGTCGCCCGAAAACACCCGTCCCGTGGCAACATCTATGATCGTAACGGGCTCGGGCTTGCGGTGGAAGGACTGATGATCCTCGTCGGCGTCGTTCCCGGACAGATCCAGGACGAATCCTCTACCATAGTCACGTTGTCCAGAATCACCGGGCTACTCCCCCAGACCATCCGCGAGAACATGAACAAAGCCAAACCCGATTGGTTTGTGCCACTCAAAGAAATTCCGGTGGAGAGCTACGAGCAAAATGCTTCTCTCCTCGAGAATCTGCCGGGGGTGGTATCCCGACAATCCTACGTGCGCTCCTACAGCGGTGGCCCGCTGGCGGCGCACCTGGTTGGATACATGGGACAGATCAGAGAGGATGAACTGGAATTCTGGAAACTCAAGGGATACCGCGGCGACGAGAAGGTTGGCCAGCTCGGTTTGGAACGCTGGGGTGAGGACTACCTGACCGGAACCGAGGGAGGCACACTGACAGTCATCGATGCCGCAGGCAACATAGTTTCGACTATTGCGGAACGCCCGGCGCAGGCCAGCAGGAATATCTACTCCACGATCGACCGGAAGCTGCAAGCCAGTGCTCAGCTGGCCCTGGGAGAGCGCCGGGGGGCAATCGTTGCTCTCGATCCACGCAGTGGCCAGGTCCTCGCGATGGTCAGCAGCCCGAGCTTCGACCCGAACCTGTTATCAGGCGAGGTCAACCCCGCGACCTGGCAGAACTTGCTCGCGAACCCGGACCACCCGCTGCTCAACCGGGTCGTACAGGGGGTCTATCCGCCGGCTTCGCTGTTCAAGGCGATCACCACGGCTGCGGCGCTGGAAGCGGGTGGTTACACAGCCGATTCGCCGTTCATGTGCACTGGGATCTGGTTCGGGCTGGGATCCAAATGGGCCAAGACCTGCTGGTTGCGCAGTGGGCATGGGGCCATTGATCTGCGCACCGGTTTGACTGGATCGTGCGATGTGGTGTTCTACGAAATCGGCAAACACCTGCACGAGATGAAAGATGGTCCCGACTTGCTGTCTCAATATGCGCGTTCGTTCGGTCTGGGACGAGCAACAGGGTTGGAGGGATTCGCTGAAGCCACTGGCCTGGTTCCTGAGGTCGAATGGAAATCCAAAACGTTACACGAGAGCTGGTATCCCGGTGACACGGTGAACATGGCAATCGGGCAGGGCTACACCCTCGTCACCCCTTTGCAGATGGCAGTGATCTACGCAGCTATTGGTAACGGAGGGACGCTGTACCAACCGCAAGCCGTTCTACACGTCGACGCCTCCGAGACGGAAGCGGAAATCGGGTTCGCGGCACAGCCGGTCAATCGAATTCCCATCAGCGCAGACACCTTACAGACCATTCAGGCAGCCCTGGAGAACGTGCCCTCCGATCCACGCGGTACGGCCATTGAGGCATTCAGCGGTTTCCCAGTCCTCGTTGCCGGGAAGACCGGCACCGCCGAACATGCCGCAGAGGAACCGCACGCATGGTTTGCCGGATACGCCCCGGCAAACAACCCGCAGATCGCCATTGCGGTCATCGTCGAGGAGGGAGGGGAAGGGTCCAAGGCAGCAGCGCCACTTTTCCGCCGTGTGGCCGAGACTTTCTTCGACATCGAGCCTCCCACGCCAACTCCAACCAGCACTCTGTCGTCCGCAGTCGAAATCACCGTCACGCTGACCTCAACCACAGAGTGAGCATCACGATATGACATCGGCTGTGCGTTCCCCCGCCTTCTTGAGGATCAGGCTCTGCGGGGGCACACCCAGAATCCGCGACACAGCCATGCATTTCGCCTGGAGCAACAAATAGATCAGCTCGGGCCGGTCGTTGAGCGACTCGAAATTGGCCTGCCCCTTCGAGATAATTAGATCGGCGGAACGGTAAGCCTCCAGGAATGCTTCTGAACACCGCGCGAAGACGATACCGATACTGTCGTCACCAGTGGTGATGACGCGCGTGAGCTGGTCGAGGCCCACGTCCACCGCATCCTGGTACGTCGCATCGTTCAGCACCGGGAACTCGCGGACCACAAACGTAATCCGTTCCGGCCCGATCTCCTCAATCAGCAGGCGGTCGAAGCCAATCTCGCCGGCATTGTCGCCGATGAACAGCACCCGCCGTGCCTGAGCGACATCACTGGCAAAGCTGGCAAAGTCGTCGATGGCAAAATCCTGCGCCAGAAACGTCCAGATCTGTTCCCTGATCGATGCGATATCGGAATAGACGCCCAGATCGAGCAGGTTCCCCACCACCGCAATCTTGAGCGCCGTGAATAACCGGTTCTCCGCCCGCTCGACCAGTGCTCTGAGCGCGGGGTAGAGCTCGACCGCAACCGCACTGTGCCGCGCCTTCGCCTCACGGTAGGGATCGGCAACTCCGGTCATCTGCCGGACGATGCGATGTACAATTGAGGTTGCTTCGGCAGGCGTGACCGTTTCCGTCAAGTCGACCATTGCCTGGCCCACAGAACGCATGATTTTCCACGTCAACTCATCACTAGCGGTCGCGCGGCGAGCCGCTTCCAACGCCTGTCGCTGATTACACACAAAACAATCGGGGGCAATTCTCATCTCGAACCCTATCCTCCTATGCTGAACGAGGCCCATTATAGCACGCATCGTGTTTGCGTCAATGGGATACTGGCTGGCGGGGTGCCGTCAGGAATTTTGACGACAAGTGCAGCACCTTTGAAACGACCAATGCGCTGGAGCGCACGCCCACTGGACCAGATGGTGCCAATCTACTGCGGTGCAGACCGGTACACGGTCTGCCCAGGCACAGCAGTCCCGGGACAACGACGGCCTGTGCGGGGGTCTGGAGGCCTGTTTCCGTGGACCTCCGCGCAAACGGAACGCGTCCAAGATTGGCACAGTCTTGACCGGCGCGAAGGTCTTCGTGTGAACTTGGCAGATCACGCTGAAGACACGATCTGCCCATTGCTCGCTGGCCCCAAAATTCCCGGCTGCACACGGCAGTCGCCTCTGTTAGAC
>CAZPTF010000076.1:3544-13982 GCA_964589015.1 uncultured Anaerolineae bacterium | reverse complement strand
CTGCTCACCCGCGGAGGTCATGTACAGCGCCAGCTTGGCAGCTTCCTCGGGGTTCTTGCTGTACTTGGACACGGCCAATTGCCAGCCGCCCAGGGTTGCTGCACCGTGTCCACCCTCAGCACCAGCCGGGAGCGGCGCGACATCGAACTTGCCCTTGACAACACTGTCATCGGCATTACCCAGAGAGTAGCAATAGGGCCAGTTACGCATGAACGCGGCATTGCCAGCCTGCCACATATTGCGGGCATCCTCTTCCTGGAAGCCGGTGACACCTGCCGGGGAGATTTTTCCCACCCAGGCAGCAGCACGGTCGACGGCAGCCACTGCATTTGTGTTATTGATCGTGATGACTTTGTCGGGGCTGATGATGGTTCCACCACCGCTCGAGTCGATCCACTCCAGGGCATCGCAGGTTAAGCCCTCGTAGGCATTGCCCTGCCAGACGTAGCCCCAGAAGTCCTCGTTGCCGGCAGCGCGCTCGCCATCCTGGATCTTCATGGCCATCTCTTCCAGCTCTGTCCAGGTCACCGGCGGAGCATCGTAGCCATACTTCTTGAGCAGGTCCGTCCGGTAGTAGAGCAGTCCCGCATCGGTGAACCAGGGCATGCCAACCAGCTTGCCGCCCACCGTGTTGTTCTCAATGATGGCAGGGAAGTTCTCGGCAGCCTGTTCTTGCGCACCCTCGTACTGGTAGAGATCGATCAGGTGTTCGGCCAGGTCCCCCGGCCAGATCACGTCGATCTGATACAGATCGGCCTCACTGGACTTGGTTTCGAAGTACTGCAAGTACACGCCGAGGCGGTCCTGGACCGCGTCCGGGGTATCGAAGACCTCAACCGTAACGTTGGGATTCGCTGCCATGTAACGTGCGGCCGCGGCCTTCGTCAGCTCAAGTTCCTGTCCGACGGCGCCACTGAGCAGGCGAAGCGTGACAGGTTCACCCTCGCCTTCCTGGGCGTATGCAACCGGCACTGCAAAACCGACGACGAGTACGGCAACCAAACACCACACCAAAAACTTCTTTCCCATGTCTTACATCCTCCCTTTCTGAGAAATCTTAGGGGAAACCCCACAATGTAGAGACCGCAATACGATCGGCATTCACCTCCTCTCTCAGACTCACTGTTATCATCAGGCAAGCTTCCGCTGGCCCACGAATCCAACAGCAGCTCGTTTCGCAGCAAATTGCACAAACTCGCGGCTCATGAAATCGCGTCAGCGCGTGATAGTCTGTTCATCAAGGTACTTCAGCTCGGACTGGGTGATCGGTGCGCATTTGACAGTACCCAGGGCACGATACAGCACTGTCCGGTCCACCACCGCAGGCAGATGCCCAACTCTACCCAGCTTGGCTTCCGCCACGAGCTGTGCCAGACAGGCCGCTTTTTCGGGCGGGTATCCGTCCAGCAAGCCAAGCAACAGTCCAGCCCAATACGCATCACCCGCACCGGTCGCGTCTACCGCAGAGACCAGGCCGGGCGTGATCCGGAACAGCGTCTCCTCATCGCTGGCGAGAATGACACCATGCGAACCCAACGTCAACGCCACGATCTTCGCTCCCCAGTCCAGGAAACGTTCGATGCTCTCCGGAATGCTGCAAGCAGCGCCGAACAGGCGCACACAATCCTCTTTTGAAGGCTTGGTCACATCAACATACCGGTAGGCCTCCTTGAGTACCGCTTCGAAATCGTCTCCGTCAGGCCAGAGCGCAGGATGGTAGTTTGGATCCAATGACACCAGACATCCCACAGTATGCGCATGATGCAACGCATGTAGAACCGTGGCCCGCGCAGGCTCGCGGGACAGAGCAAACGCAGAGGTATGCACCACGCGAGCACGCTCGATGGCCGCGTCCGGCAAATCGCTTTCGGAAAGCTGGCTATCGCTGCCCCGGCAAATGAAAAAGTCTGCCGTGCCCGCACTCTGCGTGATAAACGCAAGTGGCGTATGCAGTTCGGCATCGGTCGTCACATAGTCGGTAATCAGGCCCTGCCGTTCCATTTCCCGGCGCAGGAACGCTCCAAAGGGATCGTTCCCCAGCCGCGACGCGACCGCCGCCCTCGCCCCCAACCGTACAACGTTGAGCGCCATATTCGTAACCGACCCACCCAGGTGCCGGCTGAAGCCGTCAGCGTCCCTGATCGAAACCGCCGGTTTAGTCGAGATGAAATCGACCAGCGCCTCGCCCACAGACAGCACATCGATGTCCCGTCCGTCAACGTGCGCCGTCATTGGAGAACACCTCCCCAGAAGAGGTCTGCGAGATGGCCCACACTGATGTCATTATTCGGCCCAGGGTGAACGAAATAGGGAGGCACCGGCAATCCAGGTGGCGGTGAAGGGTGGGGGGGCACCGCGACCATGCCTGACAGAATTTGTTCAAACGCGCGTGCCGTGTTGTCCCAGGTATAGCGTTCGTGTACACGGCGGCGTCCGGCGCGCGCATAGTATTCCCACGAGGCTTCATCACCCAACACCTGCAGAAGACCGTGGGCGATGTCTCCCGGATCGAAAGGGTCGACCAGCACACCGAACTCCTGTGCGCCATCGCGCATACTCTCCGCCGGTCCTCCGTTCTTCGTCACCACCGCAGGCAACCCGGCAGCCATTGCTTCGAGCGGTGCCAGACCAAAAGGTTCGTGATAGGTCGTCAGGGCAAAGACTCCTCTGTTGGCGCCCAGAAAGCGATAGGCAGCTGCCAATTCATCCTGGCTATCCAGCGAAAACAGGCTGATTTCCCCACGCAGGCCGTATTCCTCCACC
Source organism: uncultured Anaerolineae bacterium (assembly GCA_964589015.1). Taxonomy (GTDB): domain Bacteria; phylum Chloroflexota; class Anaerolineae; order DAOTYC01; family DAOTYC01; genus CAZPTF01. The sequence goes on along the minus strand of CAZPTF010000076.1, from coordinate 11,219 downwards.
ACGGACATGATTCCTTCCAGGACCGCCCGTGTGCCGGCGTCGGCTTCGTGGTAATCGGCGAGAGGATTGTCCAACCCTCGTGTGACCAGAAACAGATTGGCTCTGTCTCTCAGCGGCTGGCTCAACGCGAAGGCCCGTACCAAACCGACGTGATTCTTTTTTATGTCCAGACGACTTGATGCGATGATGACGGGCAGAGCACGGCGTGCGGGCGCGATATCGCGGTCCAGGCCCATCTCGACCTTGGCCCGCGTTGCGCTTTCAGTCGCGTTGCACACATCCTTGTCGAACCGGGATAGATTGACACCGGGCGGAATGACCTTCACGCGCTCATCATCAGACACGTCAATCGCACCCCGATACGCACGGTGCCCATATTGCTCAAACCGTTCGTCGGAAGTGCTCGCCGTACACACACTCGCCCGGCTCATCGCAACACGCTCGGCCACCAGCCGCCGGCCAAAGTGAAAGCGTCTGTCCATTTCTCCCAGGTTGTCCGGGGTAACTCCCAGCTTCTCCATCTTCGCTGCGCCGAGCGAATGGGGAGTGAAGGTGAACGGGATACCCGTCTCAGCCTGCAGGACAGCACACGCGATACCACCATCCCCGTAGTGTGCGGTTACCGCGTCCGGGAAGCGACCCTCTCGCCGGTAGAATGCGCTGATGTTGGGAGCAAATTCACACCCCAGATACGGCCACAGCTCCTCTTTAGGCAGGAAACGCGCGCCCCCAAAAGGCAAACGTACAATCCGCACGTTTTCCTGTTCGGGGTAGGTATCCAACGGTGCAGAGAACTCGGGCCAATCAGGATCGAAAATCTGCCGGGTAACGATATCCAACCGGCATCCCCGCTGGGCTAAGGCTGCCACCACCTCCTTGACATACACCAACTGACCGCCAAAATCGGGATGGGTAGCCCAATAGCTGTCTCTGCGATCGAAATTGCCTTGTGGATTCACAAATGCGATATACATCGCCCCTGCCTCAACGACACATGTGCGGCACTGTGTCGCCTACCGTAGAGCGCCGGCAGATCAGTTCTATCGGAAGCTCAACGCGACATGGTTCGGAAATTTCCCCTTCGATTGTCTGCAACAGCAGCTCGATTCCCTTGGCCCCCGTCTCGAAAAGAGGCTGCCGAATAGTAGTTAGTCCCAGATAGCGGCTAATCTCGATGTCATCGTAGCCGACCAGAGCAATGTCCTCCGGTATCGAGAATCCGCGTTCGCGCGCAGCTTCCATCGCCCCAATCGCCTGGGTGTCACTCGCCGCAAAGAGAGCTGTCGGCGGATCGGGCAGACGCAACAAGCGCCGTGCCAGATTGCGCGCCTGTTCTTGCCCATGTTCATCATACACATAAAACTCTCGGCGATAAGGAATTCCGGCTTCTTTGAGAGCCCGGTAGTAGCCCTGAAAACGGTAGGACGACGCAGTGAAGCGAAAGGGGGTCTCGGGCGGGTCGCTGATGTACCCGATGCGCCTGTGCCCCAGCTCCAGAAGGTGTCGAGTCGCCATGTATCCACCTTTCACATCATCGATCACGACACAGGTCAGCTCAGGGTGGAAGGTATCGACAAGAACGACAGGCACACCAGCCTGTTTGAAGCGCGCGACATCTTCATCGCTGGGATGCAACGTGATGACCAACAAGCCGTCGAAGCGATGACTGGCAGGCAACTCGTGGAAGACTGCATCGCGCTTTTCCGGGGTCTCTACATTGTAGAGGACGAGATCATATCCATTTTCGGTTAGAGCTGCTTCCACACCCCGCAACCGTTCGACGAAAGAAGGTCTGGTAAAAAAGGGGGCAACTACAGCGATAGCGAATGTTTTCCGCAAAGAGAGACGTTGTGCGATCGAGCTGGGGTGATAGTTCAGTGCCGCGATGCTCTGCAACACCTTCTGACGGGTGTTGGCACTTACCTGAGGACTGTTGTTGAGTACACGGGATACGGTCCCGACGCCTACACCTGCGTGTTTTGCCACATCATAGATCGTCGATGGCATGTCCCTCCTGTCCCTTCATTGCGATCAGAACGACCATCCATGGAACCGCTTCCATTATACCATGGATTCAGAGCGCTTGTCAAGTATCAATTTTGCAGTTTTCTGAACAAGACGTGTGGACAATTTGACAAAATCATGAAGATATGGTTAAAGATATGCTGTAGGAAGAAGGAAACACTTGTTGCGGATTTTCGGTAACAATGGACCATCGAGGTAGCGGTATGGCTGGGCGGTCTTTTTGAAACCAACCCGACCCAGGTTCGATCTTGATCGGGGATTCTGAGCAAATGGGTGTGCTTTTGACCTACAGCGAATCAGAGGTCACTATAGCAGAAGGAGGAAAATATAGTGAGCGACAGGATTAGGGGAACGGTCAAATGGTTCAACACTTCCAAGGGATTCGGCTTCATCGCCCGTGACGATGGCGACGATGTCTTTGTCCACTACAGTGCAATTCGCGGCGGTGGGTTCAAGGACCTCGCTGAAGGCGAACAGGTCGAATTTTCGATCGAGGAAGGCCCCAAGGGCCTTCAGGCCGCGGATGTGGTGAAGCTGGGCTAACCCTGCTCAGGTCTCCCTTAGCCAGGGATAAGACCCAAGAAGCCGGTGAGAACCGCAATCTCACCGGCTTCTTGTCATCATCAAAGCAATTCGACTCCACGGTCCGACCCGCAGTTGGGCGGTCTACTTCGCAGCTCTCAGGACCTGTCCGAAAACCCTCAGCACGTGAGCGACGTCTTCTGCCGTGATGCCATAGTGAGTCACGAGGCGAAACTGGCGGTCCGTGACCACGTTGAAACGAACACCCTTGTCCAGCAACGCCGCGTGGAATTTCGTCGTCGTCCACGCCGGCGAGACCACACGGAACACGACGATGTTGCTTTGCACCGAAGCGAGATTGATCTCGATCGCGGGCATTTCCGCCAGCCCCTCAGCCAGACGCCGCGCATTGGCATGATCGTCCGCAAGGCGGTCGACCATCTGCTCGAGCGCGACCAGACCCGCAGCCGCCAGCACCCCTGCCTGACGCATGCCACCGCCAACCATCTTGCGATAGCGCCGTGCCTCGGCGATGAATTCTTTAGAACCACACAACACCGAACCCACCGGACACGCCAGCCCTTTCGACAGGCAGAAGCACACTGAATCCACACTACGCGTCAAAGCTTTCGCGTCCACCCCCAATGCCACGGAAGCATTGAAAATACGTGCACCATCCATGTGAACTCGCAGGTCGTGCGTGCGTGCCAGCGCACCCAACGCATCCGTGTATGCGAGAGGCAGCACCGTACCACCCATCCGGTTCTGGGTGTTTTCGATGACGATCAGTTTCGTGCGTGGGAAATGCACGTTACCGGGCAGCCGTATCGCCGCCTCTACATCATCCAGATCAAGCGTACCATCGGGCTGGTTCGCTACCGTGTGGATCGTCATTCCTCCCAACCCTGCCGCACCGCCAACTTCATACAAGAAAGTGTGCGCTTTGTCGCCCATGATGACTTCATCACTCCGCCCGGTGTGCACAAGCAGAGCGACCAAATTGCTCATGGTTCCACTTACCGTCAGCAAGGCAGCCTCGGTACCGAGTCTTTCAGCGGATACTTCTTCCAACCTGTTGACGGTCGGATCCTCCCCGTAGACATCGTCGCCCAATTCTGCTTCGTACATTGCCTTGCGCATCGCAGGAGTCGGCAGCGTCACGGTATCGCTACGCAAGTCGACGATTTTCATGATAATGAAATCCTCCCCATAATTATATGTCGTTCGAGCTCTGATTCTTCAGGGCGTCCGAACGTTCGTTTCCAGTCGAAGCCTGGCTAGCTACGGCCCGGAGGGCCATCGTCTGGCACCTTACAGCCGGGTCCAACAGATAGGGCGCTCCTGGCCATACTCGTCTCCGTATTTTTCCAACAGGTCGCGAGGCAACCAGCCGTGGAGACTTGCGGGCGTCCAGATGCGCCCACAACGGTAAACCTGCGCACCGTCCGGCTCAGCAGCACGTGCGTGCATCAGGAACAGACAACCGTCACAACCCGGCAATGAAGGTTCCGTAGGGAAATCGAAGGCAAGGCTGCTCCCTTCCGGCATGAGATAACGGTCCAGCAGCCGCATCGCCTCGACGAACATAGTGAGATGTTCTTCAGTTTGTACCTTGAAACAGCCTAACAGAATGGTTTGGGGATTGCTGACCTGAGCAAGTGTGAAATTCCGGCCATCGTCCCGCAAAAAAAGAAGAAATGATTCATCGGGAGCGGCATCATGCAGGGATATCCCATACACCTGTTTCCCCAACGGGTTGTCGACAACCGTAGAGACCAGGATCCTCTCCCCTGGCACAGTCTCTTGCTCGCCGAGGATGACGGAAGTGACTCGCACACTGACCACAAATTGATCCAGCGAAACGACCTGCCTCCCAACAATCAGCAACGCCGTATCGAGAATCAGTTGTCCCATACCGTGTTGCAGGTAAGTCTGAATCGTGCGTCTATCGATAGCAGACACTTTCCAGTTGACCTTTCTGAACCCGCAATGAGCAATCAGTGGCGACGACTCACTGCTAGTTTATCCACACTAGCGCCAGATACAACCTGAAGCGGCTCGATGTGGATTTCTCCGATCTCCAACCACTGCCGCCCGACAATCTTCAGCAAGCCATATCCAAGTCTGCCCCAGGGAGTGATGACAGCATACTGATTGTCCAACCACACAACGAAACCCAAAGGACCGGTTGGAGCGGGAACTCCGTCGAGGACAACCCGCCCGTCGATGGAAAAGGATGTCGATGCCGGCATCCAGTTAATCTCATAAGTGTGCCAGGTCCTCATGTCCACATCCAGAAGCGACTCGCTGCCCCGCACCGCGCGTTGGAAAGGAGGCCAGATCCACCGGCGCAATACACGGACGTTCATGAGCATCGCCACGACAGGCAATAGAGGCAAAGACACGATGAAAGGCAGGCGCAACGCATCGAGCACCATCGCCTTCCAGCCGTGTCCCGGCACCGCAGAGTCCAGTACCATGTCAGAAGGCGGCGAAGCGAAGAAAAACCACACCGCCCGCGGCAAGGCCGGCGGACGCCAGCCAGTCATCAAAAACGGATCATTCCAGAACCCAAACCCGGCCGTACCACGCAATTCATCCCGCCCATGCGAGAAGCGTGCCCATATCCGCAAGTTCAACGGAGGCCGCCACCTGAACCGCCTGCGCGAGAGCCCCTGGTAATCATCGAGCTGGGCATCGGTATACCCCCGGCACGAGACATCCGTTTGCACCAGTCGCCACGTTTCCGGCGTCAATTCCAGGGCACCAGACCCTTTGAGATATCGATTCCAGTGCGCACCGGGTGCAACCTGGCAGGTCTCGTGAACCGCCTCCACCCCATCACCTGGCAACCGGGACATCGCCAAGCCCTCACATCCCACAACATAGCTTACAGACACACCCATACTGCACCGCTATTCTAACACAGGATAGAAACTAAATCAATGCACCCGCGCCGGTTGTCATTGAATGCCGACTGCGATGTATGGTATAATTCAGTTGGGCAGTGACAGGACGACGAGTGCTGCTCGTCTCGAAGGGAACGTTCAACCAGTTCAGGAGGAGTAGTATGGCTAGCACTGGCAGTGGTTGCGTACAACCAGCCAAAGGGCCAACAAGCCCGCCAGAAGCGAAGGTCGTCTTACCGGCACCAAGTCAAAACGAAGAGGAGGGAAAAGCGATGGTTGCTCAAGTTGGAAAACCGGCTCCCGACTTTGAAGCGAACGCATTTGTCGATGGAGGCTTCAAGAAGGTGAGCCTGTCGGATTACAGTGGACAATGGGTGGTGCTGTGCTTCTACCCGGGTGATTTCACCTTCGTCTGACCGACTGAACTGACGGCGGTTGCCGTCAAGTACGATGAACTGAAGTCGCTGGGTGTGCAGGTGTTAGCGATGAGTGTGGATAGCCAATTCGTCCACAAGATCTGGCAAGAACAAGAGCTGTCGAAGATGGTGCCCAATGGCGTACCGTTCCCGATGTTGTCAGACGCGGGAGGTCGGATCGGCCAGCTCTATGGAGTCTATGATGCAGAAGGTGGAGTTGACATTCGCGGCCGTTTCCTGATCGACCCCGACGGGATCGTGGTCGCCATGGAGGTTCTGACGCCTCCGGTCGGCCGCAATGTGGCCGAGCTTATTCGGCAAGTCAAGGCATACCAGCATGTGCGTTCCACCGGTGAGGTAGCACCTTCCGGCTGGCAGCCAGGCAAAGCTACTCTGAAACCTGGGCCGAATTTGGTCGGTAAAGTGTGGGAAGTCTGGAAACCAGACATGGCTTTCGAATAGCCTAGATTGAATGCAGTTCCCTTCGAGAAAAATGGGGTTGTCCGGCACACGACCATCGCTTGAAGCGACCACCGTCCACCGGGCAACCCCCAGTTATTGTGTCTCACTCGCGTCTTACCACACCCCTGTATCGAAAACTGGGCTGTGCAGAACCTCCTAGCGAACCACCAGGGGCAGAAACACCTGGTACTGCTCCACCGTGGCATCAGTCGACACATCATCGATCGCGTAACCATCCGATTCGACCGGCTCATTTCCATAAAACTGGAACTTCACCTGGAAGTGTTTGTCCATACTCATCGCCGACATTGCAGTCGACGCGACCAGGTCGATGCTAACGAACGTGCTCTCCGGTGAACCATTGGCCGTGAAGCTGTAGAGCTTGTTCCACGTCTCCCCATCATTGTCGCTGATAAACACCCCATCATCCGGGTGACTTTCAGAGCCAAAGCCACGCCACCAGAAACTCAACACGGCTTCAGAACAATTCCGCAGATCCAGCGGCAGAATCACAGCCGCATGAGAGTCGGTGGCATTGGGCACGCTGTCATCCAGTAACAGACTCCAGCTTCCATTCTGTGGATAACTGCTATCGACCCGCACGCGCCCCTCGTAGTCTGTCTCGACGGCCCAGGAACTACCCAAAATGCCACTCTCGAAACCATCGCTGAATAGCGGTGCCTGAACCTGTGTGCGATAACCAGTGGCATCCAGTGTCACGATAGCATCGTCGATCGTGACCTGGGTCAGTTGCGGGCTGAACGTGTGACCATCCAGACTGAAAGTCACCGTATATGTCCCGTTCGCGAAACCGGTCTGACTGTAGTAGCCACTGCCATCGGTCTGGACTGCCGGGCGGGCGCCGCCAAAACCTACCGCAACTCCAGCGATGCCTATACCGGAATTGTCCACCACCCTGCCCCTGAGGTTGGGTACTGCGCCGGTCGACGATAGACCCGTCGACGGGTCGCCATACAGGTTGAAATCGTAGAAATTCATCAAGCGCGTGTCCCCTGTAGGGGTCATGCTGGCCTTGGTATTTGCCAGCGCCTGTCCCGCCGCTTGGTCGTAGAGAGTCAGCCGTTTGGCGTATTCATACGCGATGCCGGAATTGGTCGTGCTACCATCGAACCCCCCATAGACCACACCCACGTTGAACCAGGACACGCGGCTCGCGCCTACCGCGGATACCGCTCCTTGCTTCAGAAGCGAATACTGCAGGTTCGTACTGTACTCCGGATAACCATTGAGACAGGAGTTCTGGAACACGAATGCCGGGTGTTCGTCGTCCAGTTCGACCGTATCACTCCGTGAGAGCAATGTACCATCCCAACAACCGTC
>CAZPTF010000076.1:0-3444 GCA_964589015.1 uncultured Anaerolineae bacterium | reverse complement strand
TCTTCCGCCAGTCGGCAGGTGCCGCCTCATTTTCATAGTCCATGGTTTTCTGCAGGATACTGTCCAGCACCGCGTAATCAGCGTTGTAGACCGGAATGCGCCCCACGTAGACCTCATTGGCGAAGTCCACGCCTCCGGTCGCAGTGTCCTCACGCCATTCGCCATAGTTGCCGTCACCGTCCAGGTCCCAATTGCCGGTCAGGTCGGCATAAAACGCATCAGTCGGCGATTCGCGGTACGAGACCATAGAATAGCGCGGCCAACACATCTTCATCGGGACGTCACCCGTCGAGGGATGAGGGTTCCCGATCAACAACACATACTCGATCCCATAACCGACGTAGTTGTTTTTGAGCCACTGGCGGATCTTCTCCGCCGTTCCGTTCGGCGATTGACCCGTCAGGCTACCGTACTCGCTCTCCGTCACCACCAGCACATGGTGCCCCCGTTCTTCTTTGTGGATCACGAAATCGTCCAACAGACTGCTCCCCGCAACGATGGCATTGGTGGTGATGATCGCGTAATCGTACGAGGTGCCGGAACTGCCTTCTGCCTGCAGGGAATCACTCCGGTACCACGCCGCGGCTGCGTCGAAATTATCCAACAGCTCCGCCGCAACCTCATCCATAACACCGTCCTGCAAAAGAGCAGCATCAGCGGCAGATAGAGCGCGGTCGGTCGCATAGGTGATCCGGACGCTCAGTTTATTGGCGACAGTCAGCTCGCCAGTTTCAGCATCGAAGCGAAATGGAGAATAACTCAATCGCGCAAACCGCCATTTCCGCATTTGCCCGGCAGGCAATAGCCGCACAAAATCCGCAGGGTTCGCTCCCGACGAAACGACGGAAGACTGCAGGACAGAATCCATATCCGCCGGAATCCCTGCACTGGTCTCATCGGGAACGGCTTTCCGCAAGTTGTAGGTCCCCGGCAGTTTCGCCACGCTGCCGCCAACGATCTCTACCTGCAAGCTGTCCGGAGAGACTTCCGGTGGTACAGCCACGTTGTAGATGTGGTACGGTAGCAACGGCTCGCCAGGTTCGCCGCTTAACAGGAAATCCGCTACCAGAATGACGTCGAAACCATCCCCGTCACGCGTGATTTCGTATGCCGGTAAGGTCAAATCAAATACCAGTGCATCTTCACGATTCTGCACCACCTGGACAGGTGTGTCCGCCACCCTGGCCATAGCTGGTATTGGTGAGAGCGCACTCACCGCCACCACACTCAAGATGCACAAGAGCCATCTCTTGACCATTCAACAACTCCAAGAATCAAGTGGGTGAAGATGGGCTTTGGTTAAGTTTCCTCTGGAGTACTGACCATCGAGTAATTCGCAGCCAACGAACCTGCATTTTCCTGCTATAGTCCGGATCGTTGAGGAGAAAGCGATCGCCCATCCCAACACATTAGAGATTGTAGATATACTCCAAAATACAATTCAATCTCTATGATTCTAATTATATCAACCAATAATATGATGGGTCAATAGGAAATTGGGCCTATTGGCAGCAGGAGTACACGCCGAAAACGGAGTCTGTTGGAGGTTCTTAGCAGGCGGGCGGCGGAAAACCGCCACACCAAACCAAAAGCGCGTGAGGTGCCGGGTGCCCGGCGTCTCACGCGCCTTTCGGACTCAAGTCATGAGTTATCTCTACCAACCCGATAACGGGTCACCGCTGTGGAACAGTTTGACCGGAGTGAGTGTTGCGGACGAGGGCAAACCGAAAGCCCTGCCCACGGGGAGACACAGAGTCACACCAAAGCATGCAAGGCATTCATGAGCGCTTCGTATTCCTCATGACAGGCCTTACAGATCTCAAGATGATCCTGAACGAGTTGAAGGGCCTCATCCAGAGGCTTGCCCGCGAGCTTCGCCTCTGCAAAACGATCCAATTCCTGAAAACACTGATCGCAGTCCAGCTCGTACTCGTACGTATCAGCGATACTCTGCACCATCCTTTTCAACATCTGTCGATCGAGCGTTTCAGTCATTCGGACAACCTTAACCTACCCAGTGTGCTGATTCGGCATTTCTAAAAACATAGATGTACTAATCCGAATATCTCTTACCTGCACGACTACTCGAAAGCAGCCAAAACATCCTCAGGCGACATCCCCTCCGCAGCCATGCGCGCTCTGAGTCGTTTGCGCGCGTCGTGCAGAAGTTTGTAAATTGCGTTGCGATTCGTATCCATACGCCGGGCCACTTCCTCAGGAGGCATTCCATAAATGAGGATCGCCACCAACGCCTGGCGTTGTTTGCCGGTCAATTCCTCCGCAATGATGCGCCTGATCGCGTGTAGCAGGTCATTTTGGATAGCCTGCTGTTCAGGTCCGTCCCCCTGCTCCGCCAGCGTCTCCGGGACGAAATCCGTATCTCCGGTTCCCGGCGATACGGCCTCCAACGACACGTCTCTCCAGCGCCGGCGACGCAGTTCGGTAAATGCAACGTGTACGGCGATCTTCTGTGCCCAGGTCAGGAAGCGGCTCTCGCCGCGGAAGGAGTCCAGCGCGGCGAGAATTCTCAACAACGCATCTTGCACGAAATCTTGGATATCAGCGTCCCGTACGTTGGGTCTGCCGGACAGTGCATAACCCAGCCCACGTGTCAAGAAACCACGCAGGTCTTCCAGAGCCACCGCTTGTTCCGAGCCGCGCAGTGCAGCCAGCCATTCTTCGTTCGTTCGTCCATCTGCAGGAGACATTTTTCGAGTGCTCCAATAGATCGCGATCATGCTTCTGAGCGAGTCGTTCCATTATACAACGAAGCCCCAACCTCTACAAAACAGGTCCGTGCGGCAAGGAGTGCACCGGCTGGAAATCAGCGGTGGAAATTGGAAGTTGCCCTCACGTACCGTGATTGGTTGTTTCGGGGCAGGGATATGATATACTTGTACGGGGAGAGATGTTCTGCCAAAAAGGAGAGAGATGACGCGAAAGAACCAGACTGTCGAATATGTGTTTGCCCTACTGGCAGCCATTGCAGTCTTCATCGCGCTGAACGGTATCGCTTACCGGAGTATCCTCTATCCGCAGCTCAACGCCACAACAGCCGCGAACGGAGCTGGCCTATCATACGCCGCCGTCTGTTCCCGCCCCGCTCAGTTCAGCGATGCCCAGTTTGACGCCTATGTGCGCCGGTTCAGGGGCCAGCCCGTGACCAACTGGCAGGGTTGGATCCGCTGGCAATCGTCGCAGAACAGTGAACTGCAAACCGTCGGCCTGGCAGCGGACCTGCCAGGAGATCTGACGTGGGGGAGAGACCTCGAACTGATCGGTGTACCTGCCGCCACAGCCGAAAGCTTGCGCTGGGGGCAACCGGTCACGTTCTCCGGGACGATTCGCTATGTCAAAATCTGGGGAGACATTTGCCAACCGATCGTTGAGGATGTTGTGTTCGCACCATGACGAACAGAGGCCAGACCTACGCGACCATGAACG
>CAZPTF010000075.1:0-14082 GCA_964589015.1 uncultured Anaerolineae bacterium | reverse complement strand
GCGCCAATTGCACGATATCCCCACCGCTCGTGACATCCAGATGATCGACCGAGATAGCGCCCAACTCGACCGCCAGCGAAACCCCGCCCAGGCTTTTGAACTCGTCTGCATGCATCTTGACCGCCATGCCATGCGCCAACCCCGCTCTAAGAATGCGCTCTGACTGGGTCCGGTCAAACACACCTGCTTCGCAGAAAACATCGCAAAAAAACGGGATCGCCTCGGCAAAGAACACAGACTCGCGATACCAATCCGCGACAGCAGGGATCATCTCTTCCACGATCAGGTCCACGTACGTCTCCGTTCGCCCGGAAAACTCCGGTGGGACCGCATGTGCCCCCAGGAACGTCGGGACCAGATCAGCCGGATGGGTTTTGTGCAGAATCTCGCTGGCGGCGAGCATCTTGAGCTCACTATTCGTATCGAGACCGTAACCAGTCTTGACTTCCACAGTGGTCGTGCCCAACGACAACATCGTATCCAGCCTCGGCCTCGATTGCGCTACGAGATCATCCAGCGTCGCCTCGCGTGTTGCACGCATCGTACTGAGAATTCCTCCACCAGCACGGAGTATCTCCATATACGACATTCCCTGGAGACGCATCTCGAACTCGCCGATCCGTTCTCCAGCATAGACGGCATGCGTATGCGGATCGACGAAACCGGGGCAGATGACCTGGCCCGTCGCATCGATCTGTTCCTCCGCCGCGTACGCGGCGAGGATATCCGCGCTTTTTCCGACCGCGACGATCACGCCACCATCAACCGCAACGCCCCCGTCTGTGATCAGGCTCACATCGGAGAGCGACTGCTTTCTTTTCACTCCGCCAGGCGCAGCACAGGTCACTACCTGCGCTGCAGAATGCACGATCAAATCCACACTTTGCATCGAGTACTCCTATCGGAATACGCAGAGACCAAGATACTGCCGAGTTCCTCCGCCAAATCCAGCCTACTCGCCCGCACTCAGCGCGCAGCGCTGTCGATCATCGGGATCTTGACATGATGCTGCTGCGCAAAGGCAATCGCCTCGGGATATCCTGCATCGACATGGCGCACGACACCCATGCCCGGATCCACAGTCAGCACGCGCTCCAGGCGGCGTGCGGCAGCCTCCGTCCCGTCAGCGACGATCACCTGGCCGGCATGCTGGCTGTAGCCGATACCGACTCCACCACCGTGATGGAAACTGACCCAGGTCGCTCCGCTTACCGCGTTGATCAGCGCGTTGAGAATTGCCCAGTCAGAGATCGCATCGGATCCGTCACGCATCCCCTCTGTCTCTCTGTTTGGGCTGGCAACCGAGCCGCTATCGAGATGGTCTCGTCCAATCACGATGGGTGCACTCACCTTCCCACTCGCAACCAGCTCGTTGAATTTCAGGCCGGCACGCGCCCTTTCGCCGTAGCCCAGCCAGCAAATCCGCGCCGGCAGGCCCTGAAATTCGATTTTCTCCTGCGCCATCCGGATCCAGCGTTGCAGGTGCTCGTCTTCCGGAAACAACTCCAGCACCGCGTCGTCGGTCGCATAGATGTCTTGCGGGTCTCCTGAAAGCGCGACCCAGCGGAACGGTCCTTTACCCTCGCAGAACAAGGGGCGAATGAACGCAGGGACAAAGCCCGGGTAGCTGAACGCATCCTGCACACCCCAATCGAACGCACGCTGGCGCAAGTTATTGCCATAGTCGAAGACGATGCTGCCCTGTCTCTTAAATGCCAAAATCGCCCGCACGTGATCCGCAATGGAATCCATGACCCGCGCTTGATATCCGTCCGGGTCCTTCTCGCGCAGGGCCGCCGCTTCTGCGACAGACAGGCCTTTCGGGATGTAGCCGTACAACACGTCGTGCGCCGAGGTTTGGTCGGTCACGACATCCGGGACCACGCCGCGTGCCACCAGCTCCGGCAGCACTTCGGCCGCATTACCAATGAGCGCGATGGATTTGGGAGTCTGCGCCTGCAGTGCCTCGTCGACCCAGCTCATCGCCTCTTCCAGATCTTCAGACACCACATCGACTTGCCTCAACTCCAGGCGACGGTTGGCGCGCCAGGGATCGACTTCGACGAGCAGACCGACGCCTTCGTTCATCGTGACAGCGAGCGGTTGAGCACCGCCCATCTCACCGAGACCTGCCGTCAGCACAAACTTGCCGCGCAGACTCGGCCAACCCTGCTGTCGCGCCAGCGCACCCAGCGTCTCATACGTCCCCTGCAGGATTCCCTGCGTGCCAATGTAAATCCAGCTACCCGCCGTCATCTGTCCATACATCAGCAGCCCCTGCGCTTCCCATTTGTCGAAGTTCTCCTGCGTTGCCCAGGCCGGGACGATGTTCGAATTAGCGAGGAGAACCCGCGGTGCATCCTCGTGCGTGCGGAAAACAGCAACCGGCTTCCCGCTCTGAACCAGTAAAGTCTCATCCGGCTCTAGCGTTTGCAAGGACGCCAGGATCGCCTCGAAACAATCCCAGTTGCGTGCTGCCTTTCCCCGTCCGCCATAAACGATCAGATTCTGTGGATCTCCGGCAACCTGCGGATCCAGGTTGTTCTGGATCATGCGATAGGCAGCCTCACTAAGCCAGTTCTTACACGTGATCTGCGTACCGCGCGGCGCACGGACTTCTCGTGGTCCCGACATTGAATGCCTCCTCATCTTACATTTTACATTGTTACATTGACTTTTATCACGGCGCGCCGGATGAATGCGGGTCGGTTCGGGTTACGAACGTTGCTTCGCGGAGCGCAACACAACGGTAGTGCCTCTTCGCGCCACCCGTCGCCAGTCAGAATGTTGTTGGTACCCCCAGGGATTTCGCGTGTGCCCGAGCGCGCACACGCCGATCGCCAGATCATCCGATGACACAGCCTGCGCCGCTTTTACACACCCAGACAAACGCCGAGATCACAAGCCGTGCGCAGCAGCTCACAGTCGCCTGGCACCTGCTTCATACTCGCTACTGCCTCCGCAATCGGAACCGTCACGATCTCGTCGCCTTGCAACGCCACCATCTGCCCCAAGCCACCATCAAAGACCGTGCGGACGGCGACCGCTCCAAAACGGGTTGCCAGAATCCGGTCGAAGGCCGTCGGCGAGCCACCCCGCTGGATGTGCCCCAAGACTGCAACACGGACTTCGTAATCGCACAGCTCGCGCATCGCATGGGCCAAATGCGCGCCCACACCGCCCAGGCTCTGCGAATCAAGCAGCGCTGTCTGCGGCTGATAGATCAGGCTGCCGCCCTGCGCTGTGCATCCCTCGGCCACCACGACGATGCTGAACATCCGTCCTCGAGCGCGCCGCTCTGTGACCTTGTCGACTACCGCGCGGACATCAAATAGAATCTCCGGAATGAGGATTACATCCGCTCCTCCGGCGAGACCGGAACGCAGCGCCAACCATCCCGCGTGCCGGCCCATTACTTCCACGATCATCACCCGGTGATGGCTTTCTGCCGTGGTATGCAGTTTGTCGATAGCCTCAGTTGCAGTGGTCAGGGCGGTATCGAATCCAAAGGTCACATCCGTGCACAACACGTCGTTGTCAATCGTTTTCGGAATGCCCACAATCGGCACCCCTTTGCCCGCAAGCTCCAGCGCGATGTGCAGTGAACCATCGCCACCAATAACCAGGAGAGCGTCCAACTCCAGGGAACGCACACGTTGCACAACAACATCGGACATGTCCTGTTCGAGGATTCGTCTGTCGGGTGTCAGAGAGCGGTAGGCAAACGGATTGACGCGATTGGTCGTCCCCAGAATCGTCCCGCCGCGCGGCAGCAAGCCACGCACATCGTCCACCGTCAGTGGGCGGGTCATCTCCGGCACGATCAACCCCTCAAAACCGTTCTCGATACCGGTCACTTCCCAATGGTACACCCCTGTGGCGGTCTTGACCACCGCACGAATCACTGCGTTCAGCCCAGGGCAATCGCCTCCGCCGGTCAATACCCCAATCCGTCTCGTCATCTGGTCCACCGCTGGCCAAGCATTTTCAAGCCAGTCCATTCTGTGTCCGGAAATCCGGCACCTGTACAGACGCGCGACACCATCCGCTCCTCACGGAAATACCTGGCGCGTCCATTGCTTGGGGTTGACATTGATCTGCCCAATCCGAATCTCCCAGTGCAGATGGGGTCCGGTCGAAAGCCCGCTGCTGCCCACATGGCCGATTACATCCCCGGTCTTCACGTCCTGTCCCGCCGCCACGTTGATCTCGGACAGATGCCAGTAGCCCGTGTGCACCCCCATACCGTGATCGAGCAGGATGGAGTTGCCGCGCACGGTCAATTGTTCGGCCAACACCACGCGACCATCCGCCACAGCCGTGACCGGGTCTCCCGCCTCGGCGTCGAAATCCAGGCCCTCGTGATAACTCGTCGCCGGACCACCGTTGTACGACCGGCGCGTCCCGAACTCGGAAGAAATCACCGGATCCGGCACCGGATAGGTGAACAGCCCGGTCCAAATAGGCGCCGCTTCGGTCATCTCCAGTGCTCCAGCGAGCTTCTTTCGTTCGGCTGCGATCAGCTCAGCATCCAGCAGGTTATTTTTCTCCGGAGGCAAGGTGATATCCTCTACTTCGAAATCGCCCGCGACGACGCGAAGCTGCCCAACGATACTGACAGGTTCGTGATCCGGGACAAGGGCCTTGATCCACACTTCGTACGGGCCGAGAGCAGCCATAGGATGAATCGGAATCAACCCCCAGTGGACATTCCCCTGATCGGAGAAGATGACCGATTGTCCCTCAAAACTGCCGGTCACCATCGCGCTCTCAGACGTCTCTACCCTAACCAATACGGTATCGCCCTGCACAGGCTCGGGAGACCGCATCTCGAGTCCGGTGAAAGGCCAGGGCAAAGTGACGGCATCGAAACCCACGTGGATGGCTGAGCCGCTATCTCCCGGAACTGCCAACCTCTGCCCTACAGTCAGCCGGTTCGGGTTCGAAATACTATTCGCTTTGGCCAACTCCGCCCCCGTCGTCCCGTAGCGGGCGGCAATCCCATTCAGCGTCTCGCCGCCCGCGACGACATGGACTGCAGTGAAGCGGTTTTGATTGGCAGATGTCTCCCCGCCCTGCCGGCCTGAATTCCCGGCCGCCGGAATCGACAGCCGTTGGCCAACGAAAATGCGTCCGGGGTCGGTGATTTCATTGGCCTGCTGCAGGCTAGCAACAGACACACCGTAACGGACCGCAATGCTCCATAAGGTATCTCCGGATGCCACAACATGAACCGTATTCCCAGCCGGAGGGACATCCGGATCTGCATTTGTTGGCAGCGGCAGGAGCACCACCATCGCGGCAAACACGAGGACAGAAAAGTATTGCTTGCGAAATGACATTCTTGGACCTCCGTGTTGAGACATCGGTAGCAAAGGAACTGGCGACCATCCCAACGTTACGAGAAAAAAACGCCACCAGGGGAATCATTTCCGATCCACGATGTAAACCTGTTGTCGAATACGCCGTGTCCATCCACACACCGTGTCAGTATATCACGCCAGTTGCGGAGCGTCAACAAGCCATGTCGATTGACTGCATTCAGGATTTTTGGCGACACGTGTAGCGGAGAGCGCGCCCACTGGAACAGACTGTGCCAATCTACCGCGGTGCAGACCAGCACACGGTCCGCCCAGGTACAACACTCGCGGGACAACGACGGTAACGTCGGAGATTGGCACAGGCCAGGCTGCCTTCTGGCAAACCACGTTCGTGTTCCAGCACGGGAAGGTATGACCGGCATCATAACGGTAATCGCACTCGTGAGTTATCATACTGAAAGAGTATTGATGATTCCTGTGAACTCATTCTACCTACGATGTGTGAAATTGGACGTACAACTAAGGCACAGATCGCACCAAAGACCACAAAGCAGTGCGCTTAATTGGAGGGAGGAACACCATGGGGGTTGCGATTACTTTATCGAGACAACTCGGCGCCAGTGGGGCTGAGATCGCTTGCGCAGTCGCCGCCGAGTTGAACCTGAGAATCGTCGGCAAAGGACTCGTCCACGAAGCTATCGAAGGGTGTACACTGGAGGAGCTCGGCCTGGAAGCGGAGGAAGCCAAGCCCAACATCGTCAGCAGAGCGATAGATTACATCCGTGGCAAACCGGCGATTCCAGCCATACCTGAGGTGCTCAATATGAGCGAACCGGGTATTCTCTCAACGCGGCTATTCAGCAACGATGACTATCATCGCTCCGTGCTGGAATCCGTGTTGTACGATTTGACGCAGATAGACGACGTACTGATCATCGGACAGGCGGGACAAATGGTACTCCGCAACGCACCACACACGCTGCACATCCGCGTCGTAGCCCCGTTGGAGGTACGGATCCAGTCCGTCCGGAAGCACTTGGGCATCAGTGAAGAGGAAGCTCACCAGCGAATCAGGGGGGCCGACAGGGTACGTGCTGAGTATCTCAGACACTATTACCAGGCCGATATCGACGACGTCAACCTGTACGATCTCGTCATCAACATTGGCAGTATCCCCATCGATGCTGCCGCCGAGCTCATCGTCAGCGCAGCCAGGGCGATTGGCATAGCCGAGAGCGTGCCTCAGGCATGCAGCATACCCTAGATGGCGAAGGCAGCCAATCGCTGGGCGTGCAGGGTCAATCCGCCGTCACATAGCAGCCCTCTCCAAGCAAACGGCAAATGGAGCGAAGGCCGCCTCATCCGTGTGCCGGCGGTTGCCGTGCCGCTTCTGACGCGATTTTGACGTATCTGCGATCGGTGGTATAATCGTCCATGTTAGTGAGTAACTAAATCCGGGACGTTCCCGCCGCCCCGTCTTGATGTCAGGGCGGCGTTTTATTGCTCTCTTCCCCGATGTGTTCCCGCGGCTGTTCACCTCGGCACAAATTGCCGCACGATAGGAGTCTTATGCCATTCTACGATTTTGAGCTCGACCCCCGGCTGCAGAAAAACCTGCAGAAGATGGGCTTCGAGCGCCCTACACCCATTCAGAGTGCGACGATTTCACACGCTCTGGATGGCCGAGACATTCTCGGTTCCGCCGAGACCGGTACCGGAAAGACAGCAGCATTTTTGCTACCGCTGCTTCAGAAGTTGACGGAGTCACCGCGCACGCGGGAGCCCCGCGCGCTGATCATCGTGCCGACACGCGAGCTGGCCTTGCAGGTGGCCGACCACGCGAAGCAGCTGAGTCACGGTTTGCAGTTGGAGTTAGCGACGATTTATGGCGGCGTCAGCCTCAAGCCACAAGAGGACGCTCTCAGACGAGGCGTCGATGTCGTCATCGCCACACCGGGCCGCTTGCTGGATCACGTCGAGAGACGCAACCTCGCTTTCACGTCTTTGCAGATACTGGTCCTCGACGAAGGCGATCGCATGTTGGACCAGGGGTTTCTGCCCGATATCCGGCGGATCGTTCGTTTGTTGCCGCGTGACCGGCAGACTATGCTATTCTCAGCCACTCTGCAATCGATCGTCGATCTGTCCCGCGAAATCACACGCGACCCAGTACGGGTAGAGGTCGAGACGACCGTCACGCCAGACGCAATCACACAAGTGTTATATCCCGTACCCGAGCACCTGAAGTTCGAAGTGCTGCAACGATTGCTCGAAGACAACACCCTGTATAGCGTGCTGATCTTCGCGCGGACCAAGCACCGCGCCGATCGTCTCGCGCGCAACCTGCAGCGCGCCAAGATCGAGGCTGCGGTGATTCACGGTAACCGTTCACAAAGCCAACGCGTAGCAGCGCTGGAGTCATTCCGGCGGGGACGTACGCGGGTGCTGGTAGCAACCGATATTGCCGCACGCGGGATTGACGTCGAAGGAATTACCCACGTCGTTAATTACGACGTCCCCACCCAACCGGAAGATTACGTACATCGCATCGGACGTACGGGCCGGGCCCACGCCGTCGGCGCAGCCTACACGCTGGCAACGCCGCTGGACGACCGGATGATCGGCCGCATCGAGTATGTCCTGAAGCAGAAGATCGAACGCCGCAGGGTGGAAGGGCTAGATTACAGTGCGCCGGCGGCCAAAATCCCAACAGCCGAAGAGATCCAGCGTTACGTGCAGGCCAATCGACGCAAAACGGATGGTGCACCCGCCCGCAGACGACGGCACTCAGCACGAGTGAAAGCATAACCTGGCAATCACACAGGCAACACAGCGCTGATAATGGATGAGGCGAGACATAGCTCGCCTCATCCCTCCCCAAGTCGATGGCGCAGGGGTTAGGCGCCATCATGTCACAGATACGGTGCAGCCTCCCGAGAGGGCCTTACAGGCCCTGCGTGCACCACAACACCCCGAAACAGGCATCTCCCACGAATGAGAACAGCTGGCCCTCAACACTGAAAGGCAGCCCGCCCAATATGGGATCCATTCGTCGCAACCAGCGCGCAGGGAATTCCTGCATAGTCCTTACTGAAATCGCACGGGCCCTTCATCATTCTACGAGGGGGAGGGGACACTCACTCCGAGAAACAACGTCACAATACGCCACGCGACGACCCTGACGTTCAGTATTCACGGGTGAAACTGGTCACATACTTGTTGCTGAAACAGACTACTTCGCGGTCCACGTACCACAGATAAAGCGGCTCCTTTGGAAACCTGTGTCACCTCCGTTCGAACCGGAGAAGTTGTCCCTATCTCCCCTCTCGTGGTTTCACCCGCTTACTCACCACTAATATACAACAACAATATGTAGAAGTGATGGAGGTTTGGTAGAAATCTCGCGGAAAGAATCAGCAACTTGCCGGGAAACGGTCGGTAGCGAGACCGGCTTGTTTGCAGCAATCGCCGGCGCACAGAATCACGAAGGGGCAACCGGACCCTGGAACCCGAAGCGGTTCTGTCTCCCGGCGGTAGAATGGCCCGCCGCAGAGAGGCGCGATCACGACAAGAAATTCACCCCATGCGCCATCGCAGCCGCTTTCGTGGAGCATGTCCACTGACGCACGGTCTATTGTGGGCAGGGGCTGGGGAATCAGGCTATGGACGTCCACGTACAGGCAAAGCGTGCATACCAACTCGCAGGATGTGAGTTTGGTTCTCGCCGGGAATGAGGCGTACAGAATCGAGATCGGGTACAACGTAACGCACACCCGCCTGTACGAGCGCGGGTGCCATATCGGCAGGTCCGACACCCACACACAGTGCGCCCGCAGCCACAGCCGCCTCCACGCCACTGAGCGCATCTTCGAAGACGATACACGACTCCGGGGGCACATCGAGAACACGCGCAGCGTGCAGATAGCAGTCGGGGGCGGGTTTACCCGTGGCGATGTCATCGACAGTGACGTAAACATCGAAGACATTCTCAATACCCAGCTGGCTCGTCACCGCAGCGATTTTCCACCGTGCACCGCTGGTAACCAACGCAGTCGGAACACGAAATGCCTTCAGGTCGCGAAGCAAATCGATTGCGCCCGGAATGGCATTGTAGCTCAACTCGTTGGTCTCGTACTCGGCCATGTGGTCCATGACCACCCGGCGCTGAGCGCTGTCCAGAGAGGGAAAGACGTAGCGCAGGGTATGGTCCGCCGGACACCCATAAATGTGGCGGATGAACTGCTCCCGCGAGATGGTTACGCCGAACTCTGCCGCCAATTGGTTCCAGAAGGCAGTCACCGAAGACTGGGTATCGACAATCACACCATCCATGTCGAAAAGAACAGCGGAATAGCCGGACAACGGATTTCTCGAAGACCAATCAGCAGTCATTCTTCGGTACGTCATCGGAGACCCAGATGCTTTGCACCCGATCGAGAGCATCTCGCGCAGCAGATTGTTCGGCGGACTGCTTGCTGCGTCCATGTCCGGTGCCGATGGTCTTCCCATTGAAACGGACTTCGACAGTGAATTCTTTCGCGTGATCCGGCCCACGTTCCGCGATGATGTGGTATACGGGGATCGTCTGTGCTTCCGCCTGGGTCAGCTCCTGAAGGAGGCTCTTGGCATCGCGATCGGACTGGGACTGCAACACACGTTCAGCCACTGGCAGAAAACGCTCGACGATGAGTTTTGTGACCACATCTATCCCCTGATCGAGATAAACTGCTCCGATCAGCGCCTCGAATGCCGCACACAGCGTGTTGGGCCGGTTTCGACCGCCATTGGCGACCTCGCCACGCCCGAGACGCAAATGAGAGCCAATGTCCAGGAGCTCGGCCTGCTCTGCCAGGCTCTCGGTACGAACCAACGCAGCCCGCAGGCGCGTCAATTGCCCTTCGTCCATCTCGGGATAATGGTTATACAGAAACTCCGCCACGACGAAGTCGATCACTGCATCCCCAAGGAATTCCAGCCGTTCGTTATCCATGAGCGGGAAACTCACGTATTCGTTCAGGTACGAACGATGGACGACCGAACGCTGCAGCAGGGTTTTGTCTTTGAATGTCACCCCCAGCCGGGCTTCGATATCGGTCAGGTCTTCCATAGATGAGAACAAATCCTTATCGATCCTCCAACAAACCAATCACATCGCCGGCCCGCACCGGGCCACCGACGATCACCCGTGCGAAAATCCCCTCTCGTGGCATGACACAATCACCCGCCTGGCGATAGATAGCACACCGTTCGTGGCAGATTTTCCCATGCTGAGTGATTTCCAGAACCACTTGAGAGCCGACGGTAACTCGCGCACCCAATGGCAGCGCCAGCAAGTCGATTCCGCGCGTGGTCAGGTTCTCCGCAAAACTGCCCTCGCTGACGTTCAGTCCCTTGGCGCGCATCTTGTCGATGCTCTCCTCTGCCAGCAAACTCACCTGCCGGTGCCAGAGATCCGCGTGGGCATCCCCCTCGATTCCCCAATTCTCCTGCAACATCACTTCATCCTGCGGCTGCTTGCGCACACCCTTCCGGGTACTGGTGCACACCGCAATGACTTTTCCCTCTAACACAACGCCGTTACCTCTTTCATTCGCTATTCGCAAGCCGCGTATGGGTCTACGATTGCGGAGAGCGGAATTCGCCGCTCTTGCCGCCGCTTTTCTGGACCAGATGAATACCCTCGATGCGCATACCGCGGTCCACTGCCTTGCACATGTCGTACACAGTCAATGCGGACACCGTGACTGCCGTAAGCGCCTCCATCTCGACACCCGTCTTACCCATCGTCTTGACGGAGGCGGTGATATCCAGAATGCCTGCACACCCATCTTCCGAGAAGAACGGCTCCAGCTCGACGCTGACGTGTGTGAGCAGCAAGGGATGGCACATCGGAATCAGGTCTGGGGTGCGTTTCGCACCCATGATGCCGGCTATGCGCGCGGTCGCCAAGACGTCTCCTTTCGCGAAACCGCCTTCCTGAATCAACTTCAGCGTCGCGGGGAGCATGACCACCCGTCCAGCAGCAACAGCAAGACGTGCGGTATCTGCTTTGTCACCGACGTCGACCATACGCGCCCGGCCTTTGTCGTCCAAATGGGTCAATTCCACGAGCAGGGTACCTCCGAGGCGGAATTATAACACGAGAAGCGCATATCTTCAATCGTCTGATGCAGACGGCTCACTCTCTGTGCCACCAGGGTTTACGCGCTTGGGACGCTCATCCACATAGTATTCGGGGAACAGCTTTCTCGCGCAGTCAGGGCAATACCCGTGAGAGAATTGCGCCTCAGAACGTTCGGCGATGTACACCTCCACCTGTTCCCAATAACCCTCATCCGTGCGAATCTTCTTGCAGGACGCACAAATGGGAAGCAGCCCACCCAACCGCTTCACTTCGGCAAGCGCCTTCTGAAGTTCTGCGATCAACGCCTCGTGGTCCTGCTCGATCCGGCGCCGCTCGGTGACATCGGTAAACATGCCCAGCGCCCCCAGATAACAGCCATCCGCATCGAAGATGGGATTGGCCGAAATGCGCACCCAGACCTCACCGCCGTTCTTGTGCCGGAAGCGCATATCCGTCTGCCCCGAAATACCCTGTCTCCTTTGCGACAGCCGAATCTGGGTATCGACGTGGTCTTCCGGGAACTGGTAATCATAAATCGATTTGCCGATCATCTCGCGGACCGTATAGCCGAACATCTCCGCCAGGCTCCGATTGACGAGCGCGGTCCGGTCTCGCGCGTTGAGAATCCAAATGCCTTCCTGGGCGGTCTCGATGATTTGCCGGTAACTTTCCTCGCTTTCCCGCAAAGCCTGTTCCGTACGCGTTCGCTCCGCCAGCTCGTTCTGGATCGCTTCATACAGACGCGCATTCTGCAGGGCGACAGCCGCCTGATCGGCGAACAAACAGACCAGGTGAATGTCTTCCGCACTGAATGGCCCCGTCCTCTCCGTGTCCAGGACATTGAGCACTCCCAGCACCATGTCCCCGGCCTTGATAGGCACAGCTAACACCCGTCCGTAGTTTTTTTCAGCAAACTCGGTTAGCCTGCCATCCCAGTTCTTATAGTCCTCAATAACAAGCGGTCCACAACGTTTAGCGGCCTGACCCGAAAGACCTTCGCCCAAACGAAGAACCAGCCCGCGAGGCTCTTCTCCGCCAAACCGGTAGCCGAGTGCATATTCCAGTGCCTGTCCTTCCGCAGTGGTGAGAAAAAGCAAGCTCGTCTCCACATCGGCCAGTTCCGCCGCCCGCTGCACGATGGCCTGCAAAACGGCAGTCGTGTCATGTTGGCTGTTGACTTCGAGCGAGGTTTGGTGTAAGGCCTCCAGCCCTTGGGCATAGCGGCTCAAGCGAACCTCGAGTCGCTCGCGGGTCGAGATATCCGCATGCTCGGCCTGTGCCTCCTCGCCCTCCGTTTGCGCGGTCACGTCCCGCCAGATGCCCACGATCATCATTCCCCGCACCGTACGCACACCGAACATCACCGGCTGCAGAACCCGGTCGTTGGCATCGCGGCACTTCGGCAGCAATCCAACCATCTGATTCAGCCGGTCGGGACTGCCAGTCTCGAGGGTGTGATGCACGGCTTCTTTGATCTCCCGCTGAGCAGCCGCACTCCGCAGCTTGTCCGGGTATAGATCGTGCAGCACCGCCCACAACGGGCGCAGCAACATCCGCGCACGAGGGATGTGCATGCTCCGTTCCAGCGTCGAGTTGCACTCGATCACGCGCCCCTGCTCATCTGTCGCCAGGATCCCATCCGCGGAGAAATCGAGCGCCCTCCGAAGCACAACTTCCTGCAACGCCAGTCGGGCATCAGACTCCTCAAGCTCACCGATTCGAGCTTGCAATCGTGCTATTTCTGCGACGAGAGCTTCTCTCGTCGTGCTGTTCTCAGGGTCCACACAGATCCCCCGTAATCCAATTTTGGACACAGTTGCGATACATCATAACACAATTGACGGGAAAATAAAACAGCGCACAAAAATCGAACGCTCTCTTAAACTGCTTGAGAGCGTTCGGTTACACAATCAGGAGGCTATAGGTCGGGCACAGGGTGTCCCAGGTGCCAGGCTTCTAGAGGTTTTTCTTGCAGAAGAACCAGTCGGTGCAATCGTACCCTTCTTTCATCCGTTTCTCCGCCGCTTCGGTGGTCGCCGGTGGCGGAACGATGACCGGTTCGCCGGGCTGCCAGTTGGCTGGAGTGGAAACACCGTGCTTGTCGGTTGTCTGCAGCGCAGTCAGGATACGGACGATCTCATCCATGTTACGTCCGTTGCTCAGCGGGTAGTAGATCATGGCGCGAAGCAGACCTTCGGGATCGATCAGGAACACTGCGCGCACCGCCTGAGTCGTTGCTGCGCCGGGATGCACCATTCCAAACAGCGAGGACACTTTCATGTCCAGGTCAGCAATCACCGGGAACGGGATCTTCACCCCAAACTTCTCCTCGATGGTCCGCACCCACGCGATGTGGGAGTAGTTGCTGTCGATACTCAGCCCAATAAGCTGGGTGTTCAACTTGACGAACTGATCGTTCAATTTGGCAAAAGCCATGAACTCGGTGGTACAGACCGGTGTGAAGTCCGCTGGATGGGAAAACAGAACTACCCACTTACCACGGAAATCGGATAATTTCAACGTGCCGTGTGTGGTACTTGCCACGAAATCGGGCGCTGGCTCATTCAAAAGGGGCAAGGACTGCTTAACGACCTGGACATTCTCTACTTCGGACACGGTTCTTTCTCCTTTTCTTAC
>CAZPTF010000074.1:0-14232 GCA_964589015.1 uncultured Anaerolineae bacterium | reverse complement strand
CGTGTCCGTAGTATGTCAGCTCAACACTCATGATTGGTCTCCAGTCATTCTAATCAGGCGGATCCTGGATGATTCACACTGTGAATCGTCTCATTGTCCGGACGGCACTCGGCTACTTCGAGAAGTGCATCGGCATGATGACGCAGATAAAATTGGTCTGATCTTCTGCACGCAGGACGCCCGGACGCTGTGGATCAGTGGTCTCCAGGATAGTCTTCTCGGAATCGATGGCAGATAACACGTCGATCAGATATCTGGTATTGAACGCGATGTCGATAGGATCGCCCTCGACGGTGATGTCTATTTCACCGACATTCTCGCCAACCTCAGCGGCAGCGGCGAGCAGGGTCAGTTTACTGGGATTGAATTCGTCATCGCTCGCGGTGACCTGCAATCTGACAATGTTCGCCGCATCGCGGGCGAAAATACTCGCAGTCTTGACGGCACGCAGGAACGCCTTGGTATCAATGAACATCCGCGTGTTGTGACTCGTCGGAATGATCTGTTTGTAGTCGGGAAATTTCCCCTCGATGAGCTGCGATACGAGATCGACGTTATTCATGTGGAAGAGAATGCGATTGTGTTCAGGCGTCATATTGATCGATACCGGTTCCACCTGATCCCCAATGATGCGGGATACCTCCGCCAGAGCGCGCGCGGGAATGACTGTCGAAAAAGGTTGTGGAACCGCTGCTACCAGCTACAATTCGTTGACGGCAAGCCGGAAGCCATCGGCAGCTACGAGCGTCAGCTTGGAACCCTCGAACTGAGCCAGGACACCGGTCAGAATAGGTCTGCTTTCGTCCACGGCGGCGGCAAAAACGCATTGGTTGATGGTCCTTTGCAACAATGCGGCATCGACCTTAATGGTAGTCTCTTCATCGGAGGTGGGAATCAGTGGGAACTCCTGGGCGTCGATGGTCTTTATCTTGGCCTCGAATCTGGCGCAGCGTAGGAGAATCTGTTGGGTGCGCACCAGAAGTTCCATATCCACGCGATCGGGAGGCAGTGAGTTGACGAAGTCAGCGAGCAATCGCGCGGGTACCGTGATCGCACCGTCTTCATCGACGTGTGCCCCAATCCAGCAGTTGATACCGATCTCCAGATTAGTAGCGGACAGCTTAAGTCTGTTTTCATCAGTGGCCAACAGAATGTTGACGAGGACGGGCAATGTGCTGCGCGTCGCGACTGCTCTGCCAACAATACCAAGACCGCGAGCCAAATTCTCTTGAAGACAAGAAACTTTCACCAGACGACCTCCTCATCGGTTGGTTGCGAGACGATTCCTAACTTTACGTAATACGATAATCATTACGACCAGAATGAAACTAGCGATTGCCGTAAGTGTCCAGGTGTATCCGGGAGCCCCTGTGGCGGGGAGATTGGCAGGCATCTCGTCGGGCGGGATGGGACCTACGAGACTGACCCCGTCGATCACGAAATTGACCTCGCGATCTTGGGTTCCCCATTTACGCCACCCTCTGATGAACAGAGTCAGCGTGTCTTCCGGAGGCGTGATCGTTGCCTTGTGTTCGTCGATAGTGAAATCCTGCGCATCCAGTGGCTGGTCGTCCCAGCCCGTATCGTACCATTTTTCGACGACCTTCCACGAGTCACGTCCCTTGGGATCGATGCCCCATTGTACGCGATAGCCCCAGTTGGACGCATCCGCACTCCCTTCCACAGAGCGAAGGAGTCCGTGGAGGGTCAGCTCGTAATCTTCCCCGTTGACTACGGGAACGGTCTGTTGGATGCCGATATATTGATCGGGCTTGGATGTGGAGTTGATGCGCATCATCTGAGCATGCTCGCCATCGGACAATAGACCCGGCCAGGTCTCATCGGACCAACCGAACTCACCCGTGATGTTGTCGAATCCCTGCCACGCTTTCCCGATGCCACGCTCGCCGAATCCGCCCTCGAAATCTCCGTTGCGAATGACGTTTCCGGTTTCCAGCTCAACCGGAAGGCTGGCGGCTGTGACCCGGCTCTCCGCTGTCATCGTTGCGGTCGGCGTCGGTGAGGGCTCCGATGTTACCGTAGGGGCAGCTTTCGCCGCTTTCGTCGTCGTGGGAGCAACGCGTAAACCGCTCGTTGCCGTTGCAGACGGCTTGGCGAGAACGCGTGTCGCACTTGCCGCCGGTTTCGACGTGGTGGATTCGGTCGCCGGCGCGGTTCTGGTGGGCAGTTCAGCGCTTGTACCAGAGGGAACAGTAGCCGTTGCCCTGGAGGACGTCGGGCTTGGACGGACTGTGTGTGTAGGCAATACGAGGATTACCGGCGTGTTGGTGGGTAGCGGAGTCGACGTATCCGTGATCGCCGCAGCCAGCTCGACTGTAGCGGCTTCCTGCGTGGCCGTAACGTGCGATTCCCTGGGGGAGGGCAGGGGCAAAGCACACGAGCTCGCAGCAAGCGCGATAACCAAAAGAACCAATAGCATGCATGGAATACTCCAGACACGGCTGTGCCTCATGGGGACGCCTCCTTTGTATCTAGCGCGGTGTAAACCAAACGTTACATGTTTATGTTATGATACCACTAACGGTTGATTTATGCAATATCCCCATTTCGCGTGCGTTGTGACTCGGTCAATTAGTTACAAAAAGCACAAACTATACAGGCTCTTTGAAATCGTATAAGCCATCGTCTACCCGCCACAGTTTCCCACACGAAGTGCATTCCAGACAACCGTCAGCGGGGCGCAAATCGGTTCCGGTGCAGGAGGGACAGCGGAAGAGCCGCTCGGGTTGTGGCTGGCTGGGGCCTGGCTTATGGAGTTGGAGGAAGCCGCTGGGACTGAGTAGCCACCATTTGCCGGTCTGTTGGATCGCGCTGTCCATGCCGATGAGGATGCGCAGCGGTACGACTTTCTTGAAGAGGGGGAGCCTGAAATGCGATACGGACAGGCGGGAGCGGACCTCCAGGTTCACCGCGTCCACGTTGCGTTCGATCCAATGCGGATGGAAGTTGTAGTTGAGGCGGACGAATTCAACCGGAGCTGGATCGAACGGATTCCAGTTCTGCCGGTGCAGCAGATAGCGCAGGATGGACTTCACGTTTCGTTTGTTTGCGAACTCGAAAATGAAACACCCGCTTGGACGGATGATGCGGGCCAGTTCGGCGAGTGCGGCTGGGACGTCCGTGAGATGATGTGCGACGCGCACCATGACGGCGGTATCCATCACCGCATCGACGAAGGGAAGCTGATAGACATTGGCGGCAACGAAGACGAATCGCGGGTTGTTTTTCCCCAAGCGATCCTGAGCCTGGCGGAGCATCGAGCGCGAGTAGTCGGCCAGGACGACGCGCTGGTAGCCGGCGTACAGGTCGGCAAGCCTGCCGAAACCGGCGCCGACATCGATCAGCGTGGCGCCTTGCGGGGGCAGCAGACGCCGGAGCGCGATGCGCTCGACCTGGTCTTCGTAGTCGCGATCCTGGCCACCCCAAAATTCGGCCTGGTAATTACTGCCTTCGTAATCGCAAATAGCCCGTTCCGGCCTTGTTGTCTGGGCGATTTCTGTTTCGCTATGGGATGCAGGATCACGTTGTGTGGTCAAATTGTCTCTCCATGTTAGCGAATGTTTCACGTGAAACATATGAAACATTCACCGGATCTCAGTACCTGGCCTTTCATGCAGCCTCGGGTGTCGGCGGGAGTACTTTGTCGGGATTCGCCAGCCCCTGCGGATCAAATACTTCCTTGACCCAGGCCATCGCCTGCAAATCCGCGTCAGAAAACATCAACTTCATCCCTACCAGCTTCTCCACCCCGACACCATGTTCGCCTGTAATCGTTCCGCCGGCTTCCACGCAGACCTTCAGGATTTCAAGGGCGGCCTCTCGCACTCGCGCCACCTCCTCTTCGTTGCGTGCGTCGAAAAGGATCAGCGGGTGCAGGTTTCCGTCACCGGCATGGAAAACGTTGCCAATGAGGACGCCATATTCCTCGCCGACCTGTGAAACTCTCCGCAGGACGTCAGGCAACATCGTTCGCGGCACGGTCCCGTCACAGACCAGATAGTTCGGACGGATGGAGCCGACTGCCCCGAATGCGCCACGCCGCCCCGCCCAGAGCTGATCCCGCTCCTGCTGCGTCTGGGCGATTCGAACATTCTGTGCGCCGGCGCGATCGCAGAGCTGCATGATCTCCCCGGCCATGCGGTCCTGATCGTCTCTGAGGCCATCTAATTCGACGATGAGCACCGCTTCGGCATCTACCGGATAACCGGCGCATATCGCTTTCTCGATGGCGCGGATGATCAAATTGTCCATCATCTCCAGGGTCGCCGGAATGATTCCCGCGGCAATGATGTCGGACACGGCCTGTCCCGCACTTTCCAGGCTGGGGAACACCACCAACATCGTTTTGATCGCTTCGGGTTGGCGGATGATCCGTAGCGTCAGCCTGGTGACGATGCCGAGCGTCCCCTCCGATCCCACGAATAGACCCACCAGGTCGTAGCCTGGGGTATCCAACGCTTTGCCGCCCAGTTCGATGATCTCTCCGTTGGGCAGCACAACTTCCAGACCCAAGACGTGGTTTGTGGTCACCCCATATTTAAGACAGTGTGGACCTCCGGAGTTCTCCCCTACGTTCCCACCCATCGTTGACACCTTCTGGCTGGCAGGGTCGGGCGCATACAGGTAGCCATAGGGCGCCAGGGCTTTCTGGACGTCCAGGTTGAAGATGCCTGGCTCGACGATGATCCTTTGATTGGGGACGTCGATCTCTACGATGCGATTCAGCCGCGTCGTACTGAGAATCAACCCGCCCTGCAGCGCGATCGCGCCCCCGCTCAGATTCGTGGCCGCACCGCGGGCGGTGAACGGAATATTCTCCCTGCCCGCCAGCTTGACTACCTCGGAGACCTCTTGCGCGGTGCCGGGCAGCACGACCGCGTCGGGTGTGCCAAAATCCATGGAAGCGTCATATTCGTACAAAAAAATGTCCTCGGGGTTGGTCAGCACGTTGGCCGCACCGACGATGTCTCGGAGCTCCGCGATGATGGATTGCTGTAGCATGAATCTACCTCCGGTCTACAGAATAGATAGCCCTGGTTGCTTGCGCATGAGGACGAACGTCCCTGTGCCTCTCCTAACGTTCCTTTCGGATTAACCGCAGGTCGCAGCTCCCGTCAGGCAGAAACTGGCAATTCTTGAGCTTGTTGCTCATTGCGGTCGTTGTGAAGGGAGAGGCCAGATAGACAACCAGCGCATCCTCCGCCAAGACATACTGCAATTCGGCAATGGTGCTCCTCAGCTCGTTCCCCGAAACCTGCGTTGCCGCCTGGCACAATTCATCGTAGGTCGGATTCCGGTGGCTGACGTAATTCCATGAGCTGTCTGAGGTATATCGCGATAATGCCTCAAGCGGGTCGAGTTTGCCTTTGTGCACCATCACCGTGAGATCGAAATCTCTGCCAAAAAAGACCTCATTCAGAAAGATCGCCCAATCTACATGCTGGATCTGCAGGCGTACACCAATTTCGCCTAACTGGCGTGCCAGCTCGTCTGCCAGTCTCAGATACTCCTCATCGAACGGGATCTTGATGGTTGTGTCGATGCCTTGTTCGTAACCCGCCTCTGCCAGCAATGCCCGTGCCCGGGTAGTATCGTAGGGGAAGTACCCTGTCAGCTCGAGATAGAACGGGTCTCGCGGCGAGAACTCACCGTAGGCCGGCGCGGCTGCTCCCGGCCAAACCGCAGCGATCAACGCCTGGCGGTCAATACCGTGACAGAATGCCTCACGCACCCTGACATCGTCGAACGGGTGGCGGGCGTGGTTGAATGCCAGCACTTTCACGTCGGCATGCGGCATCCGCGCCAGGACGAGACCTGGCTCTTCCTGCAATTGCAGGCTGGATGAGATCGACAGGCCGGTGACGATGTCAACCCGTCCTTGCCGGATTGCTTCGACACGATCCTGTTCGTCTGGGATGATCTCGAAGACCACAGTGTCTACGACTGGTTCGACCGAACCGGTCTGAACGGTGGAACGCTGCAATTTGATGTAGTTGCCCCGCTCCCACTCCACCAGTTGGAAAGGCCCGCTGCCGATCGGATAGGTGTACAACTGGCCCGCCTTTTCTTCGGGGATGATCGCCGCCCAATCGTTCGCCAGATCGAATGGCAGCGTCCCGCGCGGTTGCCGCAAATGAATGTTCACGGTTTGTGTGTCCGAGATCGTGACCGAATCGACGAAGTCATAGTCCTCAGCCTTCTGGCTCCCTGTGGCGGGGTCGATCAAGTTCTCGATGCTATAGGCAATGTCTTGCATCCGCAATGCCTTGCCGTTGCCGAACCGAAAACCTTCCTTGATATGAAATGTCCAGACCGTGCCATCGTCGTTCACTTCCCAACTTTCGGCCAGGCCCGGCGCAACGTCACCCAGCGTGTCGATGCGCACGAGCGTGTCGTAGATGTTCCGCGTGATCTCGAAGCTGATCGGTGAGACCGTCAACTGCGGGTTGAACCCGGCCGGATCGCCGGCAAGGGCGACAACCACGTTGTCTTCAGAAGGCTGTGGCGCCTGACGCGTCGCCGTGGGGTCCGGGGTGATGGTGCTCAGGGCCTGGGACGTTGGTACGATGTCGGGTTCAGAAGGGGGCGTACCCCCACAGCCGCCGCACGCCGCAATGAGCAGCCAGCACGCTGTGAAGAGCAGCCCCCATTTGTTCCAACACACTGGGGGAGCGTTGTGCAGCCTGGCGGTAACCTCTGCGATTGTGCGCGCTAGATGAGCAGAAAGAATATGCAAAGCCAATCTTATTGACATAATATTAACACAACTCGCTCTGATGGGTTCCTTAGCAAACGAATTCTAACAAAGGCTTATCATTAAGTCAAAGTGCTATTCGTGCATTGGCAAATCGCGCTCTTTAAGGTATAATGCCATTGACTGACGATCAAGTGCGGTGGAGCGATGAAGAGCATGCCCAATTGGGTGATTACCCTCCTGGCTTTTCTGATCGGAATGGGGTGTTGGGGTGGACTGGGTTACCTGGTGACTTTTTACGTCCCGGACTCCTCGACCATTGCACTTTCATTACTACTCTGCTTTCTGGCGATGGTGGGCACGGTCATGCCGCTCGTCCACTTATTGAACTATCGGTTTACCAAACGGCGGGATGCCGATGGGCGGGCGCTGGTGGATCGCTGGCGTGTTTGGCGGCAGTCCTCGATGTTAGGGTTGCTGGCACTTCTGGCGTTGTGGTTCCAATTGCTACGGGTACTCAATGCGATTGTAGTTGTATTGCTTGTTGGCGTGTTTGTGCTGATTGAGATATTCTTCACAACACGCGGCGAATAACGATCAGTCTACGCGAGGCGGGACATGACTGACGATTTGACGGCATTCGAGCTGAGAAAGTTACCCAGCGTGAGCAGTCTGCTCCAAATCCCCGATATTCAGGCACGGTGCGACGATTTCGGGCACGACCTGGTCGTGGATGCCATCCGCGAGGTTCTGATTCGCGCGCGCGATTATATCGTTGCCGGCAACAACTGTCCGGCGGATGCCCAACTACTCCGTCAGGTCGACCAGTTGTTGGATGGTTGGGTGCGGCCTTCGTTGAGACCGGTCATCAATGCCACGGGAGTGGTCATCCATACGAACCTGGGACGGGCACCGCTGAGCGTGCAAGCCAGGCAGGCGATGGAATTTGTCGCGCGGGGCTACAGCAATCTCGAATACGATCTGGAGAGTGGCCAGCGCGGGTCGCGGTACGTGCACGCGGAGGCGCTTCTGAAGCGTCTTACCGGTGCTGAGGCGGCACTGGTCGTGAACAATAATGCCGCGGCGCTGCTTCTCATCTTGTCGGCGCTGGCGCGTGATCGCGAGGTGGTCATTTCGCGCGGACAACTTGTGGAGATCGGCGGGGGCTTTCGTATCCCGGATGTAATGAAACAGAGCGGGGTGAAGCTGGTCGAGGTTGGCACCACCAATCGTACGCACGGCCAGGACTATGAGAATGCGATCGTTTCCGATACCATCGCTTTGCTGCGCGTCCATCACAGTAATTTCCGGCTAGTGGGTTTCACCCAGGACGTGTCGCTCTCAGAGATGGTGGCGATCGCACGCCAGCACAAGCTCTTCGTTTTCGACGATCTGGGCAGCGGGACGTTATTAGATACCGCTGCGGTGGGCCTGAAACACGAACCGACCGTGCAAGAAAGCGTTGCTGCGGGCGCTGATCTGGTGTCCTTCAGTGGTGACAAGCTGTTGGGTGGGCCTCAGGCCGGGATCATCGTCGGCAAGGCGGAGCTTGTGAATCGGTTGCGTAAATTCCCTCTGACGCGGGCTTTACGCGTTGACAAGACAACACTGGCTGGGCTTCAAGCCACGCTGCAGCACTATGCGGAAGGCAAAGCGACAAACGAGGTTCCGGTATGGCGGATGATGAGTCTCTCTCTGGATGATCTGCGGACTCGCGCGGAGGCTCTCTGCAAGGTACTGCAGGAACGGTGTCCGCGCGTGCGTGCCAGTGTGCTCGAAGGGCGTTCTGCGGTGGGTGGAGGCAGTTTACCCGGCGAGACACTTCCTACTGCCCTGGTGGCGCTCGATGTTCCTTCACCGGAAACGTTTGGTCGCAGGCTGCGGAGCGGTCATCCGCCGGTTATCGGACGCATCGAAAACGACCGCTTCATCCTGGATATCCGAACCGTATTGGAAGAGGAAGAGGATGTCCTGCTGCGGTCGGTCGTGGCGGCGGACCCATGCGGATGATAGAGGTAAGAGTGAGATGACCTGTATTCTGGGAATAGAGACTTCGTGTGACGAGACTTCGGCAGCGGTGGTGAGCGATGGGCGCACGATCTTGTCGAATGAGATCGCGTCACAGATCAATCTGCATCAGCAATATGGCGGCGTTTTTCCGGAGATGGCCTCTCGGCAGCATATCCTGAGCATCGTGCCGGTCGTTCGCCGCGCCATGGAAACCGCTGCCGTGGGCTGGGACGATCTGACAGCGATTGCGGTGACGTACGGCCCCGGCCTGGCGGGTTCTCTATTGGTGGGCGTGAATACGGCGAAGGGGCTGGCTCTGGCACAGGATCTCCCTTTGCTGGGTGTGAATCACCTGGAGGGCCATTTGTATGCGAATTGGCTGATCCCAAAGAGCGGTGAGGTGCAGGAGTTCGAATTCCCGCTGATCTGCCTCATTGTCTCAGGTGGACATACGGAACTGCTCCTGGTGACGGGTCATGGTGAGTATCAGAAGTTGGGCGGGACGATCGATGACGCCGCCGGCGAGGCGTTCGACAAAATCGCACGGATCCTCGGTCTTGGCTATCCTGGCGGTCCGGTGATTCAGGCGGCGGCGGAGCGAGGCAAGCAATCCGCGTTTCAACTCCCCCGTGCGTGGTTGGGCGATTCGTACGATTTCAGCTTTTCCGGGTTGAAAACGGCGGTCTTGCGGATTGTCGAGAAATACGAAGATAAAGCCATTCCTGTTCAGACAGCGGACAAACGGTCACGCCGTCTTTCTTCCACCGAGCCGCCCCAATTGCGCGGGGCCTTGTCCATTCCGAATCTCGCCGCAAGTTTTCAGTGGGCAGTCGTAGACGTTCTGGCCGAGAAGACCTGCCGGGCTGCGCAGGACTGTGGTGCCCGACAGATCGTTCTCTCCGGTGGTGTCGCGGCCAATTTAGCGTTGCGCGAAGAGGTCGAACGCCGTGCGACTGTCCCGGTGCTGTTCCCTCCGGTCTACCTGTGCAGTGATAACGCGGCAATGATTGCGGCTGCCGGACATTGGCAGTGGGTGCGCGGCAAACTGGCAGGGTACGACCTCGATGTCCTGCCCAATCTGCGGTTGGTTTCCGAGGTCTCAGCCGTCAAACATGGGTGAATCAGGAGATAAGCTGATGCAAGTCACTATCAGGCCATTCGGAATCGTACGGAACACTCTGGGACAGAAGGAATTCGTGCTGAACCTGCCTGACGATGCCTGCGTCCGCGATGCCATCGACCAGATCATACAGGCCGGTGGCCCCGATTCTCGTGCATTGCTCTTATCACCGGGCGGTGACGGCCTGAAAGTCCGCGTCGTTGTCGATGGGAAGGCCGCGCTGTTGGACACAAGTCTCCACGATGGCGCAGAATTGAGCTTGATGTTTGCCATTG
This sequence comes from uncultured Anaerolineae bacterium, assembly GCA_964589015.1. Classification (GTDB taxonomy): domain Bacteria; phylum Chloroflexota; class Anaerolineae; order DAOTYC01; family DAOTYC01; genus CAZPTF01. Next base: position 4,112 of record CAZPTF010000074.1, on the reverse strand, counting down.
GCGGGGGCGCCTAACCCGTATTGATCTGCCCACCCCAATAGGGGTTCGAATTTTCACATTCATCATGATATATGGGAGGTATTTGATATTATGCAGGTTTTCGTTAGCCCACCCAAAATAGTCACAGGCGACGGTTGTGCCGCCGCTGTGGGGGACCAGGCACTGGCTTTGGGCGCAAAGCGCGCCGTCATCGTCACCGACAAGGTCCTTTGCGAGAAAACGGATTGTGTGACAGGTGCTATCGCTTCGTTAGCGGATTCTGGTGTGGTCACAGAGGTGTTCGACAGCGTCGAACCGGACCCATTGGTTACCACAGCGGAACGCTGCGCTGAGTTTGCGAAGGCTGTGAAACCCGACATCCTCATCGGACTTGGCGGTGGCAGTTCGATGGATGTTGCCAAAGCGACCTCAGCGATTCTGGGCAACGACGTTCCTCTGAGCCAGATGTGGGGCGTGGACAACGTTCCCAGACGTGGTGTGCCGATGGTTCTGATGCCCACCACGTCAGGTACCGGCAGCGAAGTGACACCCAACAGTATCATGACGGATATCAAGCCGGATGGCTCTCACATGAAGAAAGGGATCGTCAGTCCCTTCATCCTGGCGACGGTGGCGATTGTCGATCCGTTGCTGACGGTGACGGCGCCGCCGATGATTACCGCGTCAACGGGAATGGATGCGCTCACGCATGCCATCGAAACCTACGTGTCGAAAAATTCCCAGCCCCTGACGATGCCTCTGGCACTGGAAGCCATCACGCGGATCGGAAAATACCTGCGTCGCGCTGTTGCGAATGGCAGTGACGTGGAAGCGCGGCGAAACATGGCATACGCAAGTATGATGGCCGGGTTGGCCTTTGCCAACGGACAATTGGGCGGCGTTCATGCTATCGCTATGGCAATGGGTGGGCAGTTCGATGTCGCGCATGGTGTGGCCAACGCGTTGATGTTGCCGTACGTGATGGAATTCAATGAGATGGCTGCGGAGGAGAAATTCGCACAGATTGCGGCGGCACTGGGAGAGCGTATCGAGTCCCTGTCGATGCGCGATGCGGCGCACCGGGCGACGGTTGCTGTACATCGCCTGGTCGATGACCTGGGCCTGCCCCACACGTTGGGCGACGTGAACATTGCGCTGGAAGCGATCCCTGCGCTGGCCGAAGAATCGTTCGGCAACCAGCGTCTCCTGAAGAACAACCCGCGAGCCTCCAGGCTCCAGGATATGGCCAATATCTTGCAGCGAGCAGCAGCCGGAGGCTACTGCTGACGGCGGGACGCCTTTTGACAGTCAGGAGTTGCCGATTTCTACGCTATGTGCTGCCTAACGTCGCCATGCCGGGTAGGTGCTGGTGACACAGGTGAATGCGTTCACTCTGATTCGTGGCGGTTGTTCATCTGCGAGGTGGAGGTGTCGAGTGATGCAGAGTTTCTACAGTCCGGCCAAAATCATCACGGGTGATGGCTGTGCGTCTGTTGTCGGCGCCGAAGCGGTGGCATTAGGCGCCAGGCGGGTACTGCTGGTCACCGACAACGTGATTCGTGAGCGGACCGAAAATGTGGCGAATGCGCTGTCTTCTCTGAGGAACGCGGGAACGGATGTAGAGGTCTTTGCTGAAGTGGAGCATGACCCGCTGGTCACAACGGCGCTGCGCTGCACGGAGTTTGCACGAGCATACCGGCCTGACGTCATCGTCGGCTTGGGCGGTGGCAGCTCTCTGGACATCGCCAAGGCGACGGCGATCTACCTGACCAACGAAGACACGCCACTGGGCGAGATGTGGGGCCTGGAGAATGTTCCAAAGCAGGGGTTGCCATCGATCCTGCTGCCGACCACGGGCGGAACGGGCAGCGAGGCGTCGCGCGCCTGTGTCCTGACCGACGTCGAACCGGATGGCGCGCACAAGAAGAAATCGATCTTCAGTTCGAAAGTGGTGTCCACGGTGGCGATCGTCGACCCACTTTTGACGATGACGGCGCCGCCTGCCTTGACCGCGGCGACCGGCATGGATGCGTTGACGCATGCCATCGAGACCTACGTGTCCAAAGAAGCACAGCCGTTGACCGATCCGCTGGCGCTTGAGGCCATCCGTTTGATCGGCAAGTATCTGCGTCGAGCGGTGGCAAATGGCGATGATCTGGAAGCGCGGCGTGGTATGGCGAATGCCGCATTCATGGCCGGGCTGGCCTTCTCGAACGGCCAGTTGGGCATCGTCCATGCGGTAGCTGTGGTGCTGGGTGGGCAATTCGATGTGCCTCATGGCATTGCAAACGCGATCATGTTGCCCTACGTGATGGAATTCAACGAAATGGCCGCGGACGAACGGTTTGCACGTGTTGCAGCCGTGCTGGGGGAACGCGTGGAAGGTCTGTCGAAGCGAGATGCTGCGCACCGTGCCTCTCTCGCCGTGTTCCGCTTGATGGATGACATCGGTGTGCCGCGCAGACTCGAGGCTGTGAACGTGCCGTGCGAGGCCATTCCCACCCTGGCGGATGAAATTTTCCGGACGCAGGTACGTCTGCGTGGCGTGAACCCGCGCGCCACTACACAGCAGGATTTTGTGCGCATCCTGGAGAGAGCCGCCGAGGGTTGAACTCAGCTCACCGCGGCGTGCGCTGGAGACACCTCCTTCATCATCGAAGGGAACCCGCTGGCGCGCCAACGGGCAGGTGGCCGTGTGGCGTTATTCCTGGGATGTCGGTTCTTCGCCGGACTCGCTGGCAGGTGTTGGGTTGTGGCGCTCGTGCGGAACCGGATCTTCGTTGAGAGGCAAATCGTACATACGATAGGTCTTGTATATGTGGCCCCCGAAGTTCTCGATGATGCGCCGCATCATTTCGTTGTCTTCCAGAATCAGGGACATCTCCACGTTGGGAAGATTCTTCCTGAACGCAGCCTGTGCCGTCTCGAGGTAAAACACCGCGTCGAGACCTGCGCTACGGTATTCTTTTACCACGCCCATGATGAAGACGCGCACGGTGTCGATCCGTTTGCGGTAATACAGAAACTTGATCCAGCCGAACGGGAAAAGTCTGCCTTTGATGTGGTACAAGGGCTGATTGATATCCGCAAGTGACAGGGACACGCCAACGAATTTGCCGTCTTTCTCGGCAATGTACACAAAATCAGGATCCAGAAAAAGCTTCAGCGATTTGATGAGGTGAAGTGCCTCTTCCCTGGATACCGGCGCGGCACCCCAGTTGTCTCTCCATGCCAGGTTGAACACGTCGTACGCCCGGGACAACTCGTTTTCCCAATCGTCCAGATTCGCCTTACGAATGGTCACCCCCGCTCTCCTGCGCGCGTGCTCTGCGACACGCACGAGCTTCTCGGGAATGCTGGAACGTCCACTGATGTGTGGGCTCACATCGAGGTAATAAGCATAATGGTCTTTGACCTTCACGAACCCAAATTGTTCGACGAACTCCGCGTAATAGGGCGGGTTGTAAGTCGTTGCAACGACGGGACGCTTGTCGAACGCGTCGATCAGCAAGCCAAACTCGTGGTGGAACGCCATGTTCATGGGACCGCGCAGGATGTCCATGCCGGCCGCTTTGCCCCAGGCGCTTACTGCGCTGAACAGTGCTTCCGCGACAGTATAGTCTTCTACCGTCTCGAAAATCCCCCAGAAGGCGATTTTCTCTTCGTAAACGCGATTGTGCGTGTGATTGATGATGCCGGCGATGGTGCCGACAACTTCCCCCGCCCGTTCCGCGAGGAAAAGCTGTACGTCAGCATGTTGGTAGAAAGGGTTTCTTTGTGGATCGAAGAACTCTTTGCGCTCGCTGATCAAAGGAGGGACCCAATAGGGGTTGTCCCGGTAGAGGCGAAATGGGAACTTGATGAATCTGTCCAGGTCTTTCTTGGATTCGACGGGTCTAACATGCACTGCGTCCGGATTTTCACTCATATTTGCCATCTGCCCTTGACCCATCCTTATGGTTCGGAAAATACTGCGCCAGAATTTGTCTCGCCTGATGAATACTTCAAGATTATAGTCGAACAGACCTATCCAGTCAAGGTCATCCCACCAGGAATTTTGGCGACAAGTGCAGCGCCTTTGACACGACCAATGCGCTGGAGAGCATGCCCACTGGAGCAGACTGGGCCAATCT
>CAZPTF010000073.1:13248-14274 GCA_964589015.1 uncultured Anaerolineae bacterium | reverse complement strand
CTGCAGTTTTGGCCGGAGGGCCTGGTGCCGCCAGTCCGATCAACAACATGCCGACGAACAGACCGACAAAAGCGATCCATTTGGTTACCACGGTCACCCTCCTTTCCAGCGGGTACGTTTGTTAAGTCCCGCGCATAGAACCGGTCATGCGGACACTTTTCCTGATACCATTAACGATATCACGGATTCGTTGCCGCCGGTATGACGCACGTCACGTTTGCTGTACAGACAGGTGCAGTCCGATATTTCCGGTCTGTTGTTATTCTGCGGACTCCGTGCTATCATTGGCTTGTTTTGGATTGTGAGTCCCGGGATAGAATGAGGAGACAACCATGCGCACGCAATCATCATTTTCGATCATCTTCATTACCGTACTGACTATGAGCCTGACATTGGTGGGTCCCGCAATTCCTGCGGCATCGGCCCAGGGTCCCTGGCCACCAATCATCTTGAATCTGAAACCGGTCATAGCCGGAAATCGCGTCACCTTCGAGATGAAAGTGACGAACCAGGCAGATTGGGGCCTGACGGACTTCAACCTGAAGGCGAGCATCCCGCCCAACACCACCTTCGTCGAAGGCCACGGGGATTTCGATGGGGCCAGTGTGAGTTTCGACGGCCAGGAGGTCACCTTCTCGGTCGTGAGCCTGCCTGTCGGGGCAACGCTCGGTTACCGCTATACGGTGCAGTTCAGCAGTGGGAGCACGCCGATCTATTCACCACAAATCTGGGCCTCATGGAAAGGGCGGCTGCCGGGACAGTACCTGTTTGAAAGGCAACAGCAGCCAATCAGCCTCACGCCGACACCCGACAGCGGGCAGGGCGTCGCAGATCTGTCCGCTGCGAATGGACTCCCGATCCTACACGTCTCGGGGGATCTGTACGAGCAGGGCCTGGAACGGGGCCAGGTGTTGAAGGAGGAAATCGAAACACAGGTCGAGGCACAGCTCGCTTTGATCCTGCCGCAGGGCTATAACGGAGATCCCAAGAAGTGGGTCGAGGCGATCCACACGCAGGTTTCCCAGG
>CAZPTF010000073.1:11069-13238 GCA_964589015.1 uncultured Anaerolineae bacterium | reverse complement strand
AGAGGTCATGGATGAGCTGCGCGGGATAGCGGATGGGAGCGGTGTTTCGCTGAACGACCTGGAAATCGTCAACTTCTCGAATTATGTCATGCCGGCCGAAACCAAAACCGTTTTCCCTTCATTGTGCTCGGCGCTGGCAGCCACCAATAGCGCCACAGCCAGCGGTACCTTGCTCATCGGCAGGAACCAGGTCCTGAGAAACCAGAGCGCAGCGCCGTTGTTGATCGTCCGCCACTTCAACGACACGCGCCCTCCCCGCTGCGACCTGACGTTGCCGGCTTCGCTGGAGATGTTCGTATCCGTCACCGGCAACGGTCTGTTCTGGTCCGGGCATACCATCGCCAGCAAGGAAGCCATTCCCGCCCATGCCACCGATAATGTGAGCATGATCAGTGAGGCCCTACGCAATGCACGCACCCTGGACGAGCTGCAACAAACCCTGGTCACCCAGCCGCAGTTGCAGGCCATGAATATGATCGTCGCCTCGTTACCGCAAAACCAGGTTCGCTTACTGGAGCTCAGCTACACGCAATACAATGTGACGCAACCTGATGCGTACGGCTTGCTGGCCAGCACCGATCATTTCGCTGCGCCTGCTCTTGAAGCGCTCCGCCCGCCAACGATCAACCAATCGCTCACCCGCTACGACATGCTGCTGGCAACAGCTCAGGCGCGCGCCGGGACGATCACCCCACAGGTCATGCAGACGATCATGCATGACCCGCTGCTCTGGGAAGGCACCGGCATGTCCCTGGTCGTCGACGCCGCGCGGATGCAACTGAGCTGGTGGAGCGAACCCGATCAGAAATGGGTCGATATCGCGCTGACGGATCTCTTCACGATTTTCTCCCCAGTGCAGTGATTCTCCGCCTGGCGGCTGTGCCAATCTGTTGCGCTGCAGAGCGACGCACGATCCGCCCAGGCGCAACAGTCCCGGCACAACGACGGTAGCGCCGGAGATTGGCCCATCTTGACCGCCACGAAGATCTTCGTATGAACCTGGCAGGTCGCGCTGCAAACCCGCCCTGCCCACTGCGCGCCAGCCTCGCGAAAAATCGCGCCGCTCTCCGGCGGACTGAGTAATCACCTCAACATCCTGGTGCCTCTGTGAGAGTGCGGTCCTTTGACACGTCGCCAACTGTATGCTAAACTGCGTTCACCCTGCATCCGTATTCGGTACTCACTGGCGCTGCCGCACAGAGCGACGAATCAGCTCGTGCGGTGTTATTGTGCCAAGAGACGTGCAAATCAATCGCGGAGAAACAATGCCAGAAATCAAAGTGATCGCCAATCCCCAGGCCGGCAGAGGACGGGGACGAGATACGATTGCCTATGTAGCCCGCATGTTGCCGGGAACAGGTCTGGAGTTTGACGTGTCACTGACCGAGTATCCGGGGCACGCTATCCAGCTGGCACATCTCGCCGTCGCGGAGGGGTACCGGACCATCGTCGCTTTGGGCGGCGACGGGACCGTCAACGAGATCATCAACGGGTTGTGCATGGGTCGCGGTGACGATCCCCGTCCGGCGGACATCGTCAAACTGGGCGTCATCCCTGCCGGATCGGGCAACGATTTCGCCTACGCGGTGGGTTTGCCACGCAACGTGACCCAATCGCTCGACCGGCTGGTCGCGGGCAATACCCGGCTGGTCGATCTGGGACGGATCAACGATCGTTTCTTCGCCTACGGCGTAGGTATCGGGTTGGATGCACAGGTCAATATCGAGAGCCAGAAGATCAGGCGGCTGCGCGGCATGTTGCTCTATTTCATCGCGCTGCTCAAGGTGTTGGTGTTCCGGCATCGCACGTACGAGCTGGAGATCAACATTGATGGAACGCAGCTCAAGCAGCAAACGTTGCTGATGTCGGTCGCGAATGGACGGCGGACGGCCGGGGCGTTCCTGCTGACACCCAACGCCAAGGTAGACGATGGGCTGCTCAGTCTTTGCATCATCGCGCCGGTCAGTAAGTTGGATATGATCCGCTTCCTGCCGCTGGTATTCAAGGGATACCACACCAAGCTGAGCGCGGTCAAGACGTTCGACGCGCGCAGAGTGCAGGTCAGGTCGGATAGCCCGCTGGCGACCCACGTCGACGGTGAAGTCTTCGGCCTGGGTGAGAGGTGCTTCGAGTTTTCGCTGCTCCCGCACAGTCTGCGGGTGATTTGTT
>CAZPTF010000073.1:2968-10969 GCA_964589015.1 uncultured Anaerolineae bacterium | reverse complement strand
GGTGAGAGGTGCTTCGAGTTTTCGCTGCTCCCGCACAGTCTGCGGGTGATTTGTTAATTTGCGGGGGCGGTCAGGCGCGACCGGCCCGTCGTTCCCCCAGGAGAAAGCCATTTGCTCGGAACCATCATCAATGTGAGCGTCATCGTCATCGGATCCGCGGTAGGGCTGTTGTTGGGTGCCCGTTTGCCCCCGAAGACGCAAGAAACCACGATCTACGGACTGGGACTCATCTCCCTGGTGATCGGACTGCAGATGGCCTTGCAGACCCGCAACATCCTGATCGTAATGTTCAGTATCCTCCTGGGTGGGATTGTAGGAGAAGCGCTGGGCCTCGATGACCATCTGAAGACACTGGGAAACCGGATCGAGGCCGCCGTCAACAGGCGGACCGCCAGCAGCGACGAAGACGCGGAGTCCGGCACAGGCAGACGCTCAATCAGCCGGGCGTTCGTGACCGCCAGCCTGATCTTCTGTGTGGGTCCGATGGCGACCCTCGGGCCGATTCAGGATGGATTGCTGGGCGACTCCACGCTGCTCATGATCAAGTCGTCCCTGGATCTGTTCTGTTCGATGGCCCTGTCGGCATCCCTCGGTCTGGGAGTCATCATCTCGGCCGCCAGTGTGCTCGTGTACCAGGGCGGGCTGAGCCTCGCTACCAAGCTGCTGGGCAACAGCCTGGGTGTACCGCCATCGTCCGACGCACCGGCCATCATCGAAATGACGGCTGCCGGCGGCATCATGATCGTCGGCATCGGGTTGGAATTGCTCAACATCAAAACGATTCGCGTGACCAACCTGTTGCCCGCCATCGTCCTTGCGCCGCTGTTCGTTGTCATACTCACATCCCTGGGAGTCCTGTAACCCCCGCAGAAAGGATCCACGTCATTGACCAGCGCATCCCGCTCGAGTAGACCCATGTCCCTGTCCTGCAAGTCATGCGCGGGCCACGAACCATCCGCGCCGCAGGAAGAAGCCTTCACCACAACGAATGGAGCGGGGGATGTGCTGTTGCCGGAGATGGTTCACCGCCGCATCCGTGGCATCGTCTACGGTCCGGTCGTATCGCGCAGGTTGGGGCGGTCGTTGGGCCTCGATGTGCTCCCGTGGGGCGTCAAACGCTGCTCGTTGGACTGTGTCTACTGCGAGGTCGGTAGCGCGCCGGCAGCCGAAACCACGGAAGCGGATGTGCGTTTTCCCGCCGTGGACACCGTGCTCGCAGAGCTGGCATCCGCGCTGCAACGTACCGGCGACCTGGACACGATTACCTTTTCCGGGTCAGGCGAACCGACCCTGCACCCCCGCTTCGCCGAGCTGGTCGCCGGCGTCGTTCGTCTGCGGGACCGGCATGCCCCGCATGCGAAGGTCACGGTCCTCTCGAACGGGACACGCGCCGCCCGGCCAGAGGTGCGCTCCGGCCTGCTGCGTGCAGATGTCCGCTTGATGAAGCTGGATGCAGGTGACGAAGCCACCTTTCAGGCGATCAACAGGCCCGCGCCAGCGCTCCACATCGCCCAGATCAGCGCAAATCTGCGCGCATTGGACGAGATCGTCGTTCAGACGATGCTCCTGGACGGCGTCGTCTCCAACGTCCACCCGGCGGCGCTTTCCGCTTACATCGCTGCGTTACGCGCCATCGAACCGGCAGCGGTACAGCTCTACAGCATCAGCCGCAGCGTCCCACTCACCGGCATTCGCGCCGTACCACACGAGACGTTACAGGCGATTGCGCAGCAGATTGAGACGCAAACACAGCTTCCCGTTCACGTCTATGGCTGAATTCACAGCAGACATGAATTGACATTTCGCCGAAATCATATTACAATGCCTGCATCTTGATTCACCCGAGGTATGTCCGTGTCCGTCCAGGAGTTCGAGGGTCAACCGAACGAAACAAGCGCTCTGCAGTGCAAAGTGGATTGCCGTGACATGGCTGCCTTCCGCCGTGAAGTCTATTACTATGCCTATTATTATGCCTGCGTGCCAGGTAGATCACTTCACGCGCGGATTACGTATCCGGTTGGGAGATAGCTAGCAGACGAACGGATTGAATCTGAGGAACAAGAGCGTGGAGCTGATCAGCCCACGCTTTTTTGTTTGTCAAAACAAGTGCGCGGCAATTGAATTGGAGGGACACATGTACTGCAGAGGGATCCGAGGAGCCACCACCGTGGACCGAAACGATGCACAGGCGATTACCGACGCGACTCGCGAATTGCTCGAGGCCATCATCACTGCAAACGGAATCCAACCCGAAGACGTAGCCAGCGTGACGTTCAGCACGACGGCGGACCTGGATGCGGCGTTCCCGGCGAAGGCCGCCCGAGATCTGGGTTGGGTGGATGTGGCCCTGTTCTGCTGCCAGGAGATCCACGTGCCCGATAGCGTGCCGCTGTGCATCCGCGTGCTGATCCACTGGAACACGACGAAACGCCAGGCGGAGATCGTACACGTGTACCAGGGGGACGCCAGGCAACTGCGCCCGGATATCAGCGGGCGGTGAGCAGCCCAAGCAGTGTGTTCGCAGATGCTATTGTACAGAGGGGAGAACAACAGCCATGATTGTCGTTATGAAAATGGGAGCGTCAGAGGCAGACGTCAGCGCAGTATTGACCCGCGTCGAAGCATTGGGGTTCAAAGCACACATCTCGAAAGGTGAGGAAGTCACCATCATCGGGCTGATCGGCGACAAACGGAAGATTGAGCCGCACAGCCTGCAACTGATGGGCGGCGTGGACAAGGTCGTCCACATTCTGAAACCCTTCAAGCTCGCCAGCCGGGACTTCAAACCGGAGGACACGGTCATCCCGATCAACGGGAGCCGCATCGGCAGCAAGGAAATCGTCATCATGGCGGGACCGTGTGCCGTCGAGAGTCTGGAGCAAACGCTGGAGACCGCGTGGATGCTCAAAGAGGCGGGTGTGCACATTCTCAGAGGCGGCGCGTTCAAACCGCGAACCTCGCCCTACAGCTTCCAGGGTCTCGGCATGGAAGCCCTGGAGATTCTGGCGCAGGTCAAAGCGCAGACCGGACTGGGCATCATCACCGAAGTCATGTCGCCCGAGCAGGTCGCGCCGGTCGCGCAAGTCGCCGACATCCTGCAGGTGGGCACCCGCAACATGCAGAACTTCAGCTTGCTCAACGCAGTCGGCGAATCGGGCAAGCCGGTTCTGCTCAAGCGCGGCATGATGTCCACGCTGGAAGAGCTGATTATGTCCGCCGAATACATTCTGTCGCACAAGAACTATCGCGTCATCCTGTGCGAGCGCGGCATCCGCACGTTCGAGACGGCCACGCGAAACACCACGGACATCAATGCGATTCCCGTGTTGAAGGAAATGACGCACTTGCCGGTCGTCGTCGACCCCAGTCACGCCACTGGCCGCTGGCAGCTCGTTCCGGCGATCTCCAGAGCGGCCATCGCCGCCGGGGCCGACGGTCTGCTCATCGAGGTGCATCCGAATCCGGAGATGGCCCTCTCAGATGGGGCGCAGTCGCTCAAACCGGCGAAATTCCTGGACTTGATGCGCCAGATCCAACGGGTGGCGGAAGCCGTTGACCGCACGATCGGTTGACAGCACGAGATGGAAAGAGCAGTGCACACCTTTAATCGAAAAAGCACTTGCGTCCAGCACCCGGGTCTGTTATACTACCGGCAAACTGGAGGCGAGTCTCAGCACGACCGCGCCAGGATACAGGTATGAAACCACTTAACATTTCCAACATTGCCGTTCTCGGACTCGGTTTAATGGGCGGATCGCTCGCCGCGGCCTTACGCGCCGGCAGAAACGAGAGTGGAGCATCGTTCAGCGTGCGCGGGATCGCACGCCGCGCCGCGAGCGTCGAGCTGGCGCTCGAACGCGGCTTCATCGACGAGGGAAGTTGCGACCCGCTCAGCGGCATTCGCGATGCGGACGTCGTCATCTTGAGCACTCCGGTACGCACGAGCATCGCGCTGCTCGCTGAGCTGGGACCCCATTTCCGCGCGGGGTGCATCGTGACCGACATCGGCAGCACCAAAAGCGCGATCACCACGGCGATGTCCCAACTTCCGCCCCAGTTAGACCCGATCGGCGGGCACCCGATGTGCGGCAAAGAGATCTCCGGTCTGGAAGGCGCGGATGCGGAACTGTTCAAGGGCCAGGTATACCTGCTCACACCGCTCGAACGCACTTCGGACGCCGCCTGCGATGTGATGCACCGGCTCATCGCACTGATCGGTGCACGCTGCGTGACCGTCACCCCATCCCGTCACGACCAGCTGGTTGCGGCGATCAGCCATCTGCCGTATTTGTTGGCGGCGTGTCTGGTCAACGCGACCGCGGAGATTGCCACTGATGACCCACTTGTGTGGGAACTGGCATCCTCAGGCTTCCGGGATACATCACGTCTGGCGGCCAGCGAGCTGAGCATGATGCGTGATATCATGCTGACCAACCGCGCCAATGTGCGCGACATGATCCATCGCTTCCAGGCCGGCCTGGCACGCTTCGAGCGCTACCTCGACGAAAACGACGAACCGGCCATGACCGCATTCATGCAGGCCGCGCAACAACGCAGAGAAGGGATGTTTCGATGAATCCGACCCCACACACGACACCATTGCACATCACACCACACGCCGCTTTGCGCGGGACGATGCGCGTGCCCGGCGACAAATCCATCTCGCACCGTGCATTGCTGCTGGGCGCATTGTCGTCGGGCCGGAGCGACATCCAGGGCTTTCTGCCCGCTGCCGATTGTCTGGCGACGCTTCGCTGCCTGCGCGACCTGGGCGTGCACATCGACGAGATTACCGAAACCCACCTGGTCGTCCACGGCACTGGGCTATCAGGCTGGACGGAAGCTGCGGACGTGTTGGACTGCGGCGGTTCCGGCACAACGATGCGCCTGTTGGCGGGCATCCTGGCTTCTCTGCCATTCTATGCGGTACTGACCGGCAGTGCGCTGCTGCGCAAGCGTCCCATGGCCCGTGTCGTGAACCCGCTCCGTGAGATGGGCGCGCAGATCTGGGGGCGTGACGGCGACCGCTTGCCGCCGTTGAGCATCCGCGGCGGATCGTTGCACGGCATCGACTGTACGCTGCCAGTCGCCAGCGCCCAGGTCAAATCCGCGATCTTGCTGGCGGGCCTCCAGGCGGACGGCCCGACGACGGTCCGTGAACCCGGACCGGCACGCGATCACACTGAACGCATGCTCAAAGCGCGCGGCGCGGCGCTCCACACGGCAGGCGATGGGGTCATCCGTCTCGAACCCGGCGCCGCGCTTACGGCGGTCGATGCGCTGGTGCCGGGGGACATCTCGTCCGCCGCGTTCTTCATCGTTGCAGCATGCCTGGTTCCCGATTCCGAGCTGCGCATCGAGGACGTCGGGATCAACCCGACACGGACGGGGATTCTGGATGCCCTGCGCGACATGGGCGCCGACATCGCGCTCGACCGCGTCCGTGAGATCGGCGGAGAGCCGGTTGCCGACATTATCGTCCGCTCGTCGCCCCTGCGTGGCATCGCGATCGGCGGGGAAACCATCCCCAGGCTCATCGATGAGCTGCCGGTACTCGTCCTCGCCGCCGCGTGCGCGCAAGGGACCACGGTCATCCGCGATGCTGCGGAACTCCGTGTCAAGGAGACGAACCGGATCGAGACGACGACAACGGAACTGCGGAAACTCGGCGCCCGCGTCGCAGGCCAGCCGGATGGTTTCATCATCGAAGGCCCGGCGCGCTTGCACGGGACCACGGTTGACAGTCACGGGGATCACCGGCTGGCGATGACGCTGGCAATCGCCGGGCTGCTCGCGACGGGTGAGACCGTCGTGACAGACACCGCGTGCATGGACGATTCCTACCCGCAGTTCGAGGCCACGCTGGCTGCTGTCTGCGCCGGGACGGTGTAAGAGCAGGCACTGCCTGGGAATTGTCGGGATTTCGCAAAGCACCGCGTACAGGAGAGTGGTTGGAAATGGCAGCAATCGACGGAAGAACCAGGCTGGTAGGGCTCCTCGGGCATCCCATCGAACACACATTGTCGCCCGCGATGCACAACGCCGCGTTCAACGCACTCGGCCTGAACTATTGCTATCTCCCGCTGCCGGTCGCGCCCGCGGAGCTGGGAGCCGCTATCGCCGGCGTGGTCGCGTTGGGCTTCGTCGGGGTTAACGTCACGATTCCGCACAAGCAGAACGTAATGGCGTACCTGGATGAGATCTCGACTGAAGCCCAGGCAATCGGCGCGGTGAACCTGATCGAATTTCGCCAGAACAGACGCATCGGTCACAACATGGACGGGATCGGGTTCCTGGAAGCACTGCGCAGACAGCAAATAACCGTAAGAGGGGCACGCTCCCTGGTCTTTGGAGCAGGGGGGGCCGCGCGCGCGGTGGTGTATAAGCGGCTCCACGCCCGGGCGGAGGGAACCATTCTGAACCGGACCACCGCGCGCGCCGAGTCGCTGGCTGCTGCACTGTGCTCCGCTGCAGGCGACGTGCGCCTGACCGCCGGCCCGCTCGACACGGAGTACGTCGCCGCTCTCGCCGCTGAGACCGACCTGGTTGTCAACACCACCGCGCTCGGGATGACGCCCGCTGTAGAAAGCAACCCCTGGCCGGCGTCGGTACCCTATCCGGCACGCGCTGTGGCCTACGATCTCGTCTATGCCCCTCGCGAAACGGCCTTTCTCCGCACGGCAAAAGCGGCCGGAGCACGCACGATCGATGGGCTGCAGATGCTGTTGTACCAGGGGGCGTTGGCATTCGAAATGTGGACCGGCCAGCCGGCCCCGCTCGACGTGATGTTATCCGAACTATTGAAAGGGAGAATGCACTCATGACCTTGCGATTCCTCACCGCAGGAGAATCTCACGGGCCGGCACTGACCGCCATCATCGAGGGATTTCCGGCGGGCCTGGCACTCGCGGCCACGGACATCGACGTGGAGCTGCAGCGCCGGCAGTCCGGTTACGGCCGTGGGGGCCGAATGAAGATCGAACAGGATCAGGTGCGGATCACTGCCGGCATGATCGCAGGCCAAACGACCGGTGCACCACTTGCACTGTGGATCGATAATCGGGACTGGGCCAACTGGAAAGACCGCCAAGTCGAGCCCTGGCACGTCCCTCGTCCGGGCCATGCCGATCTGGCAGGGAGCACGAAATACGCGCTCGAAGATATGCGCTGGATCGCCGAGCGGGCCAGTGCGCGTGAAACGACCACCCGTGTTGCTGTCGGCGCGGTGTGCAAGAAGCTGCTGTGTGAGCTGGGCGTCGCGATCGGCAGCTACGTCACCGAGATCGGAGCCGTGCAGGCCGATATTCCCGCGGCGCCACTGTCCGAGTTGTGGGCATCGGCGGAGGCATCGGACGTCCGCTGTCCCGACGAAAACGCCGCGGCGGCGATGCGCCGGCACATCGACGAAGCGCGTGCGCAGGGCGACTCACTGGGCGGCATCTTCGTCGTCGCGGCGACCGGTCTCCCCGTCGGGTTGGGCAGCCACGTCCACTGGGACCGCCGCCTCGATGGACGCATCGCGCAGGCCATCGTGAGCATTCCCGCGATCAAGGGTGTGGAGATCGGACCGGCCTTCGAGAACGCCCGCCTGCCGGGCACGCAGGTCCACGACGCGCTCTATCCGGCAGCAGACCGCGGCATCGTGCGCCGCAGCAATCGCGCCGGGGGCCTGGAGGGCGGGATCACCAACGGTGAGCCGCTCGTCGTCCGCGCGGCGATGAAGCCGATCCCGACGACCATCTCGCCGCTCGAATCGGTGAACACGGTGACCGGCGAAGCGACGACCACCCAATACCAGCGCTCCGACGTCTGTGCTCTGCCTGCCGCCTGCGTCGTTGCCGAAGCGATGCTCGCCTGGGTGCTCGCCGACGCATTTAGTGAGAAGTTCGGGGGCGACTCGATGACGGAATTGCTGCGCAACGCGCGTGTTGTGCAGCGTCGTTCCGGATGAAGCACGGAATCTCACTCCGGCTGAGCAGAGACCCTTCGCTCATCGCTCAG
>CAZPTF010000073.1:2755-2868 GCA_964589015.1 uncultured Anaerolineae bacterium | reverse complement strand
GATGAAGCACGGAATCTCACTCCGGCTGAGCAGAGACCCTTCGCTCATCGCTCAGAGTGACAGAGCCGCTGGCGTGTCATGCTGAGCCGCAGGCGCGGCGCGGAGGAGATCTC
>CAZPTF010000073.1:0-2655 GCA_964589015.1 uncultured Anaerolineae bacterium | reverse complement strand
CATGAGAAGCCGATGCGCGACAGAGCCGCTACCGTGTCATTCTGAGCCGCAGGCGCGGCGCGGAGGAGATCTCCATGAGAAGCCGATGCGCGACAGAGCCGCTACCGTGTCATTCTGAGCCGCAGGCGAAGAATCTCGCCGTGCTTCACGGCTTGAAACCTTTGCCGGCAGCTCAGCGACTACCATGAACAAGGTGAGGGGGTAACCGCATTCCAATTCAGCACAGGGGAACAGCAAGCACAATGGACCCACTCAGCATACACTGCAATCGTCTGTCACACCTGCAAGACCGTCTCGTCGCACTCGATTTCAGACGGGCGGAACTGTACAACTTCAAGCCGGAGCACTTGCCCGCAGTCAAAGCATTCATCAGCGAGCGGGGCATCACCCCGAGCATCCATTGTCCTCTGCGCCAGGCGCCCTGGTATCCCTATCCGGTTACCTGGTCGTTTCTGAGCACCGACGTTCATCGTGAGGAGCGGGAGATGAGCTTTGAGCTCATCGCAGGAAGCCTGCAGGACGCGGTCGATTTCGGGGCAGCTTACGTCGTCGTGCACTACCCGACGCCGGCCTCGCCGGAAGCCGGGCAGCTCTCGACGCGAGAGCAACACGCCATCGCCTGGGACAGCGCGCAGCGGCTCCAGCAACTGTCCGTGAGCTACGAAGTCCCGATCTGCATCGAGGGCTTCGGACCGAGTCCATTCATGGAGAGCGGCTTCATCGTAGCCGTGCTGGAAGCATGTCCGTCG
Organism: uncultured Anaerolineae bacterium; assembly: GCA_964589015.1. GTDB lineage: Bacteria > Chloroflexota > Anaerolineae > DAOTYC01 > DAOTYC01 > CAZPTF01. The sequence goes on along the minus strand of CAZPTF010000073.1, from coordinate 1,906 downwards.
TTACGCTACTGCTTCGATACCGGGCACATGGCGCTCATGGCGCAGCGCGATGGGCTGGACTACTTTGGATTTCTGGAGGAGGTCGCAGCCTACGTGGGCTGCGTCCACATCTGGAACACCCGCGGCATGGAGGATTACCGCGCGTATCACCACCTCCCGCCGCACCCGGCGTTGCGGCCCGCCGACGGGTGGGTCGACATGGAGCGCGTCGTACGCACCGTTCGCACCGCCAGTCCCGAGGCGGTTTTCGTGCTCGAGCACTCCGGGGAGATGCCGCCCGAATTCGGCCTCGATTATCGCGAGGGCATCGCGTGGTTCAAGTCGCTGGTGCTCGACAGCACTTCGACAACGGTGTGCATGAGCCAGGCCAACATCGTCCTCTGCGGATTCATGGGCACGGGCAAGACGAGCGTCGGGCGGGCGCTGGCGGCCAGATTAGGCCGGCCATTCGTCGATATGGACGATGTGCTGGCAGAGCGTTTCGGCATGAGCATCCCCGAAGTCTTCGCCGTCCACGGCGAGGCCGCCTTCCGCCAGGCGGAAACGGCGCTGTGCCACGAGCTCGCCGCGCAGACGGGTCTCGTAATCAGCACGGGCGGCGGCGCGCTGGTCACCGCCGCCAACCGCGAGGCATTCGCGCGGACGGGTGTACTCATCTGCCTGCACTGTGAGCTCGATGAGCTGTTGCGACGTATCGGCCAGGGAGAGAACCGCCCGATGTTACAGGCAGACGACCTGCGGGTGCGCATCGCGGAATTGCTGCAAATGCGCCAGCCGGCCTACGCAGCCATCGCGCAGCAGATCGACACCACCCACCTGACCGTCGACCAGATCACCGCTGCAGCGCTGGCAATCTGGAAAGCGGCACAACCATGTTCCCCGGGGAGCAGCCGGGAAGATAGCGAGGAGGGCGAATGACTACGCTGCATGTGACCCACCCGAATGGGCAATATCCCGTGCATGTCTGGCGCGGCGCCCAGGCTGACGCAGGCCGGTTGATGGCCGAAGCGGGTCTCACGGGCAAGACGGCAATCATCACGAACGAAAGTGTGGGGGCGTTATACGGAGAAGCCCTCCGTTCTACCCTGCAGCAGGCCGGGCTGGACGCCGTCGTGCTGCGCGTGCCGGACGGGGAGAATCATAAGACGCTGGCAACCGTATCGAGCCTGTACGACCGGCTGATCGAACACGGGCTGGATCGCGGCAGCGCGGTCGTGGCGTTGGGTGGAGGGGTCGTCGGGGACATGGCCGGCCTGGTCGCTGCGACCTACCTGCGCGGTGTCCCGCTGGTTCAGGCTCCCACGACCCTCCTGGCGATGATCGATTCCAGCCTGGGAGGCAAGGTGGCTGTCGACCACCCGCGCGGCAAGAATCTGATCGGCGCCTTCTATCCGCCGAGGTTGGTCATCACCGATCCGGACGTGCTCGCGACCCTGCCGGCGGAGGAATGGCGCGCCGGCCTGGCAGAGGTCATCAAGCACGGTATCATCGCCGACCGTACACTGTTCGAGCACCTCGAACGGCACGGAACGGAGCCGCTGGAATGGGTCGTCCAGCGCGGAATCACCGTCAAAGTAGAGATCATCCAGGAGGACCCATACGAGCACGGGCGGCGCGCCGTTCTCAACCTGGGCCACACCTTCGGCCACGCATTCGAGACGATCAGCAACTTCCGGCTGCGACACGGCGAAGCCGTCGGCATCGGGTTGGTCGCGGCGGCGCGCACGGCACGCGCGCTCGACATCTGCCCGCGCGAAGTGGAAGCGCGCATCACTGCCCTCCTCGAACGCTTCGCTATCCCCACCCGCTTCCGAGGCGGCAGCCCTGCAGCGATCCGCGCCGCCATGCAGACCGACAAGAAACGCCGGGGCAAACGCTTGCGCTTCGTGCTGCCGCAAGACATCGG
>CAZPTF010000072.1:11503-14394 GCA_964589015.1 uncultured Anaerolineae bacterium | reverse complement strand
TGCTGTGCGATGGTTGTGGCCTTCGGCTGGACAACGAAGCCTCTCCGCGATTGATCGTTGGCCTGCTGGTGCTCATGGCCCATCATCCTCACGGGGGCATGTTTCGCGATGCGTTGGCTGTCGCCGGAGAGGACGGCACCTTGGCGAGACGGATGGCTGGCATCCCGTCCTCGAGCGAGGTCCACGCCAAGACGGGTTCTCTACTCGGAGCCAGCGCTTTATCGGGGTATGGCACAACCGCCGATGGGCGTGAGCTGGCTTTTGCGATTCTGATGAACGACGAGCGAGATGGTGGATGGCCTTGGGTTCGTGCCATGCGCGAGATTCAGGACAAGATGGTCGTTGCTTTGTTACAACAAAAAGGCACGACTCCCAAATGATGTCTGGAAGTCGTGCTGACGGTTTGTCTCTTCTACCTGTGCGTTACGGTTGCCTGTGCACTTAGGCGGAATTGGCCCGGTTGCTCGCGCTGCCGGACAAGTAGTGCTTCGCCCAGATCGGGTCGAGCGTCTCCCCCAGCTTTCTGTCGTACTCGGTCATCCCCTCGTAGTATGCGGGGTCGGACAATGCCTCGGCCGCCGCAGCATCCTCGGGATCCGGCTCGTGCATGTTGATGATTTGCCGCGCTTCGGCATGATGGTCACGGATCGGACACGGTTTGATCCAGTTGCCGGCCGCCTCGGGATGCCCCACATTGGCGTATTGCGTCTGCCACTCGCGAATCGCTGCGAAGAACGGTTCTGCCCAGATGTCATTCAACGTCTTGCCTTGCGCGAACGCGTCATTGACGTTGACGGGCGAATAGGGGAAGAACACGCAAGGCATCACCTTGCCGTTCCAGTCAACGTACAGGTATCCTCCCGCCTTACCGGCGGAGATGCATCCCCCGGAGATCGTTCCGAAATTCCAGAAGTCCGCGATGAAGAACCCCTTGCTTTTCACGATGTCCCAGGTCCGCTCCCACATCCAGGCACGCTGCTCCGGAGAAACTAGCAGGTCCAAGGTGTACCCTCGGCCGATGGGCATGTACTGGAACAGCCAGGCATACAGCGCACCTTGTTCCTCTTTGTAGAAGTCGATGACCTCGTCGGAGAGAATCTCTTCGCAATTGAAGCGTGTCGCCGTCAGAGAAATCCCGAAGGGGACACCGCCGGCCCTCAGGTTGGCCATCGCGGCCAGTATCCGGTCATGGACGCCCTCGCCCCGTCGATCGTCGGTCGATTCACGCATGCCCTCGACGGAGATGGCAGGGGTAACGTTCCCCAAGGCTGCCATGCGTTCCGCCACCTTTTCGTCGATGAGGGTCCCGTTGGTGTACATCAGAAACATGCAGTCGTCATGCTTCGCGAAAATGTCGAGCAGGGTCTTACCTTGTGAACGGTAGGCCATCGGCTCGCCACCCGAAATAGTAAAGAACCAGGCTCCCCAGTCTCGTTTCGCCTGGGTGATGATCTGATCGAACACATCCCAGTCCAGCTTCTCGCGGTCGTTACCGGAACTGGCATAACACCCTTTGCAGTTGAGATTGCACGCTTTGCCGGGGCTGATGACCAGAAATCCCGGTGGATCTTGACCAGCATATCGTTCGCGAAACGCATCCCATGCCTTCGCCTTGTCGGAATTGAAGACCACATTCTTGATGACGTTGCGGATGATGCGCTGTGAGAACTGGTCAGAAATCCGTCCTTCGTCGAGCGCGCGCTCGATAGTGTCGAGAATAAGATTGAGGATGAGTTTCTGATCTTCGATGACCCGCCCGGGGACCTGAGTTGTTGGATACATTTGGTCAACGACGCGTTTCCGTGCGTTGGCAAAAGCCACGCCGCGTACGTGCTTGCTTTTCAATGCCTGGTTAGATAATCCCGCAAGGAAATTGGGCCAATCAGGCGAGACCATTAAACCACTGTGTTTTTGGGTTTGCACGATGATGAACCTCCTCGCCAATAAAAAAACCTTGACGCAATGATCGAATGAAGTGGTGTTAGAATATGATAGTCGCCATCGACTGGAAACCGCAAGATACCCCGATCCTCCTTTCTCTGTATTGGGAGGGCAGAATCCTGCCACAAAATGAGCCGGACAGCACAATAGAATGTGCTACAAAATCCCCTAAAAACCAAAAAACCCCTAAATGGCATTATATCACAGCTTTTGGAGCATGTAAATACCTTTTGTCAAGCTGAACCTTCGTGCAGTGCCCGATTCTGTGTTCACGATTGCGTTTGTTCCGCGCCTATGTTAAAATGCAGCAGCACCGGTTGGTGAAAGCGTGCATCTTGGAGAAACCCTATGTCGAATGGCACCCGAGTTTTGTTGGATCAAGCGGTCAGTCTGATCCAGCAAGGAGACAGGCAAGCCGGCAAGCGGTTGCTGGCTCGCGCTCTGCGTCAGGAGCCCGATAATGTCGATGCCTGGCTGTGGTTGGCCACGGCTGTCGACGACCTCGAACAACGCGTGGATTGCCTGCGCCGCGTACTGGCGATCAGCCCGCACAACAAGATCGCCTGGAAACGGCTCGCCGTCCTGACGTCGGCGAATCCACGACGGGACCGTCCTCGGGTCACCGGCTATGAAGGGCTGGAATTCCAGTGTGCCACATGCGGTGGGCGACAGGAGTTCGATATCGGCAAACAGGGTCTGCTATGCGCACAGTGTGGTCATTTCGAACCCATCGTACAGCCTGAGGGTGACGTGCCACCAGCAGAACAGGAAATTCCCCTCCATGTGACATTGTCGAGCCGGCGCGCTCACCTGGACCTGGGAGGCACATTGCCGGTCACCTGCCGGCGCTGCGGATCGACGACAACCTGGTCGGCGCGACAGGGTACCGTGGAATGTCCGTTCTGCGGGACCGACCTGGTGCTTCACGCTGCTGCGGAGGTGCCGCTGAT
>CAZPTF010000072.1:0-11403 GCA_964589015.1 uncultured Anaerolineae bacterium | reverse complement strand
ATGTTCGACGATGTGCTCGTCTGCGGGTCGGATATGCTTTCCGAGCAGGTCGTGAGCGAGTTGGAGCCGTATCATACCAGGCAACTGGTATGCTACCAGCCAGCCTACCTTGCCGGTTGGCCGGTGGAGGTCTCGCAGCTATCGATGGCCGATGCATCGCTTCGGGCGCGCGCGAGAATGGTGCAGATCACCCGAAGCGAGTTTCCACCCGATGCCAAAGTGACCGAGCTGGCGACTGAGTATATGACCTACAAACACATTTTGCTCCCCGTGTGGTTGGGTGAGTACCGTTACCGCGACACCGCCTATCATTTCGCCGTGAACGGACAGACCGGCAAGGTCGGCGGTGAAGTGCCACGCAGCCTGGCGTTGGCTTTCGATCTGATCGCCACCATCGGGATGCTGCTGCCGTTTGCCGCGCTGGGCTTCGTCTTGTATGGACCGAAACCCGAGTGGCGGTTGACGGCTGTCGGTGGGGCGTTGGTCGTCTGGCTGGCAGCGCTGCTGGTTTATTTCCTGGCGGTGGGGTTGGGTTGGCGCGATGCGGATTTCGGCCGGACCGTTCGGGAAGTGCCTGAGTGGTTCAAAGACAGGTCGCTGTCTCCGAAAAATCAACAGACCATCGCGAAGATGGTCGAGGAGCTGTCAGAGGAGCCAGACACGCTCGGTGTGCAAAGCTGAACGGCGGGCGTGACAGGTGGATGTTCGACAGGGAAACGATGAGTGGTATGCACGAGATGCGGCTTAACAAGATAACGCAAAGATGGGTCATTTACTCCGCGGCGCGGGGTAAACGCCCGCACGATGTGCCACGGCACGTGCCCGGGGGATCGCCGCAGGGCGTGTTTGTGGCGGATTGTCCGTTTTGTCCTGGGAACGAGCGGATGACTCCGCCAACCATCGTGCAGAAGCCGAATGGGAACCAGCCCTGGCAGACGCGTGTGATCTCGAACAAGTATCCGATCGTCCACCCAAATGGCGCGAGTGCAGACTGCGAGTGGGGCGTGTACCGGTCGAGTACTGGATCGGGCCGCCATGAAGTCATCGTCGAGACGCCTCGACATAATGAAGATGTGCCCGCTATGTGCAGAGAACACGTGCTGAGCATCCTGGAGACGTACCACCAGCGTGTTGTGGACATGGCCGAAGATCGTTCGATCCGCGCCGTGTTCTTGTTCCGCAATCACGGTGTCAGCGCTGGGACGTCGTTGGCACACGCACACGCACAGATCATTGGAACGGGCATCGTCCCGCCGCAGGTGCAAGAACGCGAGACGTCCGCGTTGCGTTACTTCGCGGAGCACGGGCGGTGCGGTTACTGCGACATGCTGGCATTCGAGGAACGCGAGGGTCTGAGGGTCGTCTGGCAGAACGATGCGTTCCTGGTTTTCGTGCCCTTTGCCGCAGAAGCACCGTGCGAGACGTGGGTCGTGCCCCGCCGCCATGCCGCAGATTTCGCTGCGATCTCCCCCGACGAGCTGTTCGCGCTGGCTGAGGCTTTTCAGGAAACACTGCTCCGGTTGTATCGCTATGCCCACGACCCCGACTACAACTGCATTGTACACACGGCATCCAGCCTGGAGCGGGCTAGCGCTCACCTGCACTGGTACATCCAGATCAGACCCAGAATTGGGATCGAAGCGGGGTTTGAGCTCGGGTCTGGCATGGCAGTGAACCCATCCAGCCCAGAAGAAGACGCTGTGCTTCTGATGGGTATCGTTGAATGACGGTGTTCTGCCACAAGTGATGAGGCCATGCAACCCGTCCAATGTGCATATTTTCCCGGCCCACCTGGCTTTCTGGGCGGCATATTTTGGATCTGGTTAAGGAGGTGAAGATGTCGGAGAAACAACAGCCTGCTGCGTTTGAAATCAAGGACTGTGCGCTGATCGGTATTTCGACCGGGCGGCGTGCGCAGAGCCTGCGGGAGATGCGTGACATCCTGCAGGACGTGCATGAGGACAGCATCTATTACCATTTCTGGGGCCATTTGCTTCGTCCCCGCTTCGACAATCCGGAATACATGAACGATTTCGCCACCTGGGCGCACAACTGCCTGCACGATCGCAAGCTGTCTGAGCAACTGGGCGTCATCGACCCGGCTGATTTTGACAATTTGGAGGAATTGCGGCAGGAGCTGGTTAACGTCATCGAAGAACGGTTGGATGAAAGCGATACGGTACGTTGGGCCAGCGTAGACGAGCAATTCCATTTCATCCGCTCGCAAATCGTCGTCTTCGACACGCACGTTAGCGTCGGAGATCCGGCAGAACTCGCTTCACTGATTCCAACGATGTCTCTCGGAAGCATTTTCTATCACTTCATCGACGCACGGACCCGCGAACCCAGAGGCACAGATGATTTCGTCGCCTGGTTGGCCGATGTGGGGGATGAGTATGAATCGCTGTGTTTTTCACTCAACGCTGTCGATCCCTATTTCGCCACGTTGTCCGAGTTACGCCAGACCCTCGCGGCAGTGTTCAGTTCTTGTCTTCGGAGGGAAGCATCATGACCGTTTCACTGAATGATTATGCCCCTATCGTCGGGGAAGATGTGATCGATCACCTGCGACAGCTTGCCGCACGTTTGGACGGGCTCAAAGTCGTTCACGTCAATGCGACCCGTGTGGGCGGGGGCGTTGCCGAGATTCTGTCCACGCTGTTGCCCCTGCAACGAGATCTGGGGCTGCAGGCGGAGTGGGAGGTGATCAGTGGAGAGGGCGAATTCTACGAGTGCACGAAACGCTTTCACAACGCGCTCCAGGGCAATCGTATCGCCATTCCGGACAATCTCCTCGCCGCGTACGAAGAGACGACCGCTGCCAATGCCGAGCGGCTCAGGGCGACGCTGGAGGATGCTGACGTCGTCATCATTCATGATCCGCAGCCGGCCATGCTGATCCAGTATTGCCCGAATCGGCGTGGGAAGTGGGCGTGGCGTTGCCACATTGATGCCAGCCATCCTTTCCGCCCGGTGTGGAAATACCTGCGGAAGTCCGTTACCCAGTACGATGCCAGTATTTTCTCGCTGCCCGATTTTACCCAACCGTTGCCGCATCCCTCGTATCTGATCGCGCCCGGCATCGATCCGCTTAGCGAGAAGAACATGGAACTGGACGAGGAAGAGATCCAATCGGTCTACAGCCGCTTCAACCTCGATCCGGAACGCCCGATCATGACGCAGGTCTCCCGCTTCGACCACTTCAAGGACCCGATCGGTGTGATCGCCGCGTACCAGTTGGCGAAGCGCTTCGTCCCTACGCTGCAACTCGTGCTGGCGGGCGGCGGCGCATCGGACGATCCGGAGGGAGAGGTCGTTCTGAACGAAGTGCGCAACGCAGCACCCAACGATCCGGATATTCATATTCTCCTTCTGCCACCCGATGCGCACCGTACCATCAACGCGTTGCAACGCGTCTCGGACGTTATTATCCAGAAGTCGTTGAAAGAAGGGTTCGGATTGACAGTGACCGAGGGTATGTGGAAGGGCAAGCCTGTCATCGGCGGAGATACCGGTGGTATTCGCCTCCAAGTCATCAACCATCACACCGGCTTCCTGGTCAATTCACCGGAAGGGGCTGCGCTGCGGATGCGTTACTTGCTCTACAATCGAGAACTGCGTCTCGAAATGGGCCGCAAAGCCAGGGAGTTCGCTCGCGAGAATTTCCTGCTCACCCGCTTGCTGCGCGAGCACCTGACGCTGATGGTGGCGATGGTATATTCTGCCGCGAACCGCATCGATTTGGGATGAGCTGCATCCCGCGTCTCCATGTTTTGCTGGCTCGTGATTCCGGTGGCACGGGAACCAGGAGCGTGTGGTCGGACAAGAGATGAAAATCCTCACGCCGCAGGGCGATGTTACGGCATTCTTTGCACGACTGCGTACGTGCGAGCGGGCCGTGCTTATGCTCGACTACGACGGAACCCTGGCCCCGTTTCGCATCGAACGGGACCAGGCTGTCCCGTACCCGGGCGTGCGCGAGATACTGACGTCCATCGTGCAGACCGGGTGGACCCGTCTCGTCATCGTCAGCGGACGGGCTGTGGATGAACTGCTCCCGTTACTTGGCCTGAGCGTGACGCCCGAAATCTGGGGTGCTCATGGCTGGGAACATCTTTCTGCGCAGGGCACTTATCAGTTGGGCGCCATCAGCGCGGCGCAATCCGACGTCTTCACCCAGCTCGATGCCTGGGCGGAACGCCAGGGTTTCACTGCGGCATGGGAACGCAAACCGGTCAGCAGGGCTTTCCATTGGCGTGCGCAGGATGCCGCCGATATCCCGTCCCTCCGTGCCGCCGTTCTGCAGGATTGGCAGGTATTGATCGGTGATAGCGGTCTGGAGATCCATGAATTCGATGGCGGAGTGGAAATGCGTGTGCCGGGTCGCGACAAAGGACTCGCGGTCCGGCAGATTCTCGCAGAAACGACGCCTACCACAGCGGTCGCTTACCTGGGCGATGACCGTACGGACGAAGACGCCTTCCAGGCAGTCGGCCACGCCGGGCTCAGTGTGTTGGTGCGGGAGCAGTTTCGCCCAACCGTTGCCGATCTGTGGTTGCTGCCTCCCGCGGAATTGCTGGACTTTCTGCGGGAATGGGATAGAATAACGAAGAACAAGAGGTGGCAAGCGTGAAGCCGTGCACGGATCGCACGCCAGCCTGTGCTCTACTCGCTCCGCCAAAGGGCATTTTGCCCATCATCTGGAATGTCCATTAACGACACAAGAATCACGATAAGTTAAGGAAGGGAGCATCGATGGCTGTGGATGAAACGACAAACCGTTTGGTCGTCGTGTCCAACCGCCTGCCGGTGATCGTTTCACAGGAGAACGAAGACAGGTGGAAGATCGAACCCGGGGCAGGCGGATTGATTACGGCGATGGCGCCGGTCCTGAAAAATCGGGGCGGTCTCTGGATCGGCTGGCCCGGGATCACCACAGATAAAGCCACGGGGTTCCGTAGCGCACTGCGCAAGGTCGGACGAAAATCGGGGTATGACCTGGAACCGGTATTGTTGACGGCGGAGGAGAGGGACAAGTTCTACTACGGGTTCTCGAACGAAGTCATCTGGCCTTTGTTTCACGACCTGCAAACCTTCTGCAATTTCGCGCCGAGCTACTGGAAATACTATCTAGAGGTACAGCAGAAATACGCTGATGTGATCGCCGAAAACCTGCGCCCCAACGATTTCGTCTGGATCCACGATTATCACCTGTTAGGTGTCGCTGCCGCCTTGCGGCAAATGGGCGTACGCGCCAGACTGGGCTTTTTCCTGCACATTCCGTTTCCCCCGCTGGACATTTTCATCAAGATGCCGTGGCGCTTTCAGATACTTCGTGCGATTTTGGAATATGACCTGATTGGTCTGCAAACCCTGCGTGACCGGCGCAATTTCGTGCAGTGTCTGCGACTGCTGGTCAAGGATGCCGTCGTGAAGGGCAAGGGTCAGGTAATCAGTATCCAGCGCGGAGACCGGGAAGTCCGCCTGGGTGCCTTCCCCATCGGCATCGACTTCGACGAGTTTGCTACCCACGCCGATAGTCAGGAAGTGACGGACACTGCCTGGTATCTGCACGAAGACTTTCCGGGCAAGACGCTGGTGCTCGGTGTCGACCGCCTGGATTACACGAAGGGTATTCCATACAAGCTGAGAGCGTTCCAGAATCTACTGCTGCGCTACCCGGAATTGCGCCGGCAGATTACCCTCATCCAGGTTCTGATCCCGAGTCGAGAAGATATCCCCGAATACCAGGGACTCAAAGAGGAAATCGAGCGGCTGGTCGGAGAGATCAACGGGCAGTTCACCGCATCCGATTGGGTGCCTATCCACTACCTGTTTCGCAGCATGAGCAGGTCTGAGCTGTTGGCCTACTACCGTACCGCAGAAATCGCATTGGTGACACCCCTGAAGGATGGGATGAATCTGGTTTCGAAGGAGTTCTGCGCTTCCAGCATCGAGGAAGATTCCGTGCTCATCTTGAGCGAGTTTGCAGGTGCGGCGGCGGAAATGCAGCATTGTGCGTTGTTAGTGAACCCCTACGATGAGGAGGGTACCGCCGACGCGATCTATCAGGCGTTCACTATGTCGCGGGAAGAACGTTACCAGCGCATGAGGCGCTTGCGCCGCGTCGTTCAAAAACACAACATCTACTGGTGGGTAGACTCGTTCTTGCGGGCGGCTATCGCTAAAAACCTCAGAGATTTTCCCATCATGCAAGACTATTTGCCGCAGCCCGACGACGAACCACTGGATTCCGGCATCATCATCCCGTAGGGCGGATAGTGACGTCCGACAACCTGCGAATTGTGGCCTGGGACGTCCCGAACATGCCGCCGCGAGGCAGTCCAGCTGCGCTCAGCCCGTCCGGGTATGCGGATTCCGGGTGCTTTTGGAGAGATAATTCATGCAATCCATTCTCAACACAGAGCTTGGCGGAAATCGCATCCTGGACTGGCTTCTCGCAGTCGCAGTCGTTGTCTGCGTGGCGATTTTACTGCACGCGCTGATCCGTATTGGAGCGAATCACCTGAAACGCCTCGCGGGACGCCCCGGCCTCGATCTGTTCGATTTGTCTAACAGGCTGCTCCAGCGAACTCACTCGCTGTTCGTTATCATCTTCGCCGTCTACGTCAGTACGTTCGTCGTCCGGCTGGGCGCAACCGAAACACATGCCCTTGAGATCATCGCTCTAAGCGCGCTTTTGCTGCAGGTCGGACTCTGGCTGGATGGCGCAATCGTCTTCTACAGCGAACGGTCTACCAGTGAGCCAGGCAGGATGGATTCGAATGCTGCGGCGACCATCAGAGTGCTGGAAGTGCTGGGGCGCCTCGTCCTGTGGGCCGTCTTCTTGCTGCTCATTCTGAGCAATGCGGGCGTCGATATCAGCGCACTGGTCGCTGCGTTGGGTATTACCGGGGTGGCAGCCGCACTCGCGGTACAAACCCTGCTCCGCGACCTGCTCGCGTCCTTCTCGATTATGCTGGACAAACCATTCCTCGTCGGGCACTACATCGTGGTGGGCGATTATCAGGGAACGGTAGAAAAGATCGGGCTCAAGACCACTCATCTGCGCAGCTTATCCGGCGAACAGATTGTGTTCTCGAACCAGGATATCGTGGAAAGTCGCGTGCGTAACTACAAACGTATGGAAACGCGGCGGGTTGCCTTCAGCTTCATGGTCGATTATCAAACCCCGCTGGACATGCTGACGGAAATCCCGGCGATGGTCCGTGAGATCGTCGAAAGGCAGAATGCGGTCCGCTTCGACCGGGCGCATTTCAAAGAGTACAGCGACTTTGGACTCGTTTTTGAAGTGGTGTACCATGTGTTGAGCGCGGATTACACACTGTACATGGACATCCAACAAGCTGTGAACCTGGCCCTCTACGAGAAGTTCCAACAGGAAGGGATTGCTTTTGCGTATGTTCGGGGTGCCGCGGCGGCCGCCAAAGCCTTCGCAGACTGATCGCGCGATGAAGGATACAACCATGAGGAACGATCTCACCGGCGTGTGGCAACTGACGGCTGCGGATCGAGCGGGTCCCGGCCCACAACATATTCTCGCATTCGTGATGCTGACCATCATCGGGACCGTGGTGGGAACGCTGGGTACAGTGGGACTTCCCGTCGGCCTGAATGTGAGCGCATTCTGGCCGGCCATGACTTTGCAGGCTGTCGGCGGGATCTGGTTCGGTGGATGGGGTGTGCTCGCCGGTGTCGTGTTTGCCTGCCTCACCAACCTGCTGACCGGCGGGAGTTTTGCCAGCGTGGTGGGCTTCATCCCCGCCAACATGGTCCAGGGCCTGCTGGTTGCCTGGGTGTTTCGCCGCTGGCGTCTGCACCCGGCGTTGCCGGGTTGGCGCGAGGCCGGCATCTTTGCTGTGGTGGGATGTTTCCTCGCCAACGGGCTGGGCGCACTGCTCGGCATCGGTGCGCTTGCGCTTGAGGGAAACAGCCTGGGTCCGGAGTATGTGACGACGTTGCTGTTCTCGTGGGTGATGGGCAATGGGCTCCCCTGTCTGGCGCTTGGATTGCCGCTGCTGTGGACGCTGTCTCCGCTGGTAGTCGATTCGCCTTTCTTCTGCAAGCGCTGGTGGGGTGGCAGCCGCCCGCTGCATTTGTCGCGGCGCGTCCTGCGCGATTCGCCCGTGGTCGTCCGTTTGTTGTTCGGTTTCCTGGGAGCCAGTGTGGTTCCCATTCTGGCGATTTCCATCGCCGAGGCTGCAACACTTCAGGGGAAAACGGATGCCTCGACCATCGTGCTGCCAGTGATGCTGAATGTGAGCATCTTTCTCTCACTGATCGTCAGCGGCGCCGTTGCCCGTTACATCGCGCGGCGGGTAGGGACGCTGGCCGAGGGTACCCGGCGCCTGGGTGCAGGTGACCTGGACTATCGCGTGCCGGTGGAAAGCCAGGACGAGATCGGTGCTCTGGCCGCAGCGTTCAACCAGATGGCTGGCGATCTGATCGCGTCGCGGGCGGAACTGCAGCGCACGACAGCCGAGCGGGAACGCTATCTGCGCGAGCTGGAGATTGCCCACGGCATCCAGCAGAGCTTTCTGCCACAGTCGTTCCCGCGTGTACCCGGTTACGACGTCGCGGCCCACACGATACCGGCGCGGCATGTCGGCGGGGACTTCTACGATTTCATCCCGCTGCACGAAGGACGGTGGGGGATGCTGGTTGCCGATGTGTCCGACAAGGGAGTCCCAGCCGCTTTGTTCATGGCGCTGTCCCGCAGTTTAGTCCGCGCCTATTCTCTGGAATATGAGAATGTACTGGCCGCATTGCGGGCGTTCAACGCATTCGTGGTCGCGGACAACCCGTCGGGGATGTTCGTCACGCTGTTCTACGCGACGCTGGATCCGGAGACCCACCGGTTGACCTATGTCAACGCCGGACATAACCCACCGATCCTGCTACAGGGTCGCGACCACCAGGTGATGTTGCTGCGTGCTCACGGTATTGCGCTGGGAGTGTGGCCGGACGTGAAGCTGGACGAGCATCCCGTGCAATTGGAACCGGGAGATGTGGTGGTGCTTTATACCGACGGCGTGACTGAAGCGTTCGACGCGGACCGCGCGATGTTCGACGTCGAGCGTTTGACCGCTGTCGTGCGCGCCAATCCGCAGACGTCCGCCAGCGAGATCGTGCGCGCCATCGAGAATGCCGTCGTGGAATTTACGGCAGGACAACCGCAATCGGACGACATCACCCTGCTGGTCATCCGCTGTTGCCTGGACGGCCCGGGCGAGCAGCCCGCCAAAGGAGCCCCGGGGTGAGAGAGGAAAGTGCTGTACGCCGTTTTCCTGCGCAGCTGAAGAACCTGGCAAAGATCCGCCGGTTCGTCTCCGAGGTAGCCGCCAGGGTCGGAATGACTGCGGATGCCATATCCGATGTGCTGCTGGCAGTTGATGAAGCGACGACCAACATCATCACCCACGGGTATGCGGAGCGAGCGGGCGAGATCGAAGTCGAGGTCAGACGTGCAGGGAACAGCCTGTTCGTCCATTTGCGTGACGATGCACCGCCGTTCGATCCGAGCAGTGTCCCGGCGCCGGCTCTGATCGGCGCGCTGCAGGAGCGGCAGCCGGGTGGCATGGGAGTCTGGCTGATCCACCAGATGGTCGATGAGGTAATCTGGAGGCACAGAGCCAGCGGCGGGAATGAGTTGACGCTAATCAAGCATGGAGGAGAAAACGAAATGGAATCTGAAATGGGCCTGTCCACGGTGCTGGAAAAGGATGGAGTTACTGTAATCGCTATCACGGGTGACGTCGACGCGGACACGAGCTCGACTCTGGAAAATACCATCGTGCAGGTCCTGGAGACCGGGCAAAACCGGCTGGTCCTCGATTTTTCGGGGGTCGATTTCCTTGCCAGTGCCGGGTTGCGCGTGATTTTGAATGCCCAACAGCGCGCGCATGCGCGCGGTGGGGAAGTGCGATTGTGCGCGCTGCACCCCCACGTGTTCAAGGTGTTCGAGATGGTGGGATTCAACCAGATGTTCACGATCACCAATACGCGGGACGATGCGCTGCGCGGTTGGTAGGCTGCTTGACACGGTGTTTAGACTGCGTATAATCGGTGCGTTGTGGGAAGCACTGCAAGGTGCTTCATGTTTTGCCGCGATTTCATCCGACTCACCCGAGGGATCCGAACATGCGTATTGTCGTCAAGGTTGGCACCGGTACGCTCTCGCGCGGGAATCCGCGCTTGTGCCGTCCGCATATCCTGGAACTGGTCCGGCAGATGAGCCTGCTGCATAGTGAGGGACACGAAATGCTGTTGGTTACTTCCGGAGCAGTGTTTGCCGGGCGGGAAGTTCTGGGCGGGCGTCCGCAGCGCAAGGACATCCCGTTCAAACAGACACTGGCTGCGGTAGGTCAGGTCCGCTTGCTGGCTATCTACGAGCAGTTCTTCGGGATACATGACATAACGGTCGGACAGGCGTTGCTGACCCGCGCGGACCTGGCCGATCGGGAGCGCTATCTCAATGCGCGGAATACGATGATGTCCCTGCTGAGCCTGCGCATCATTCCGGTCATCAATGAGAACGACGTCGTAGGCGTCGAAGAGATCCGTATCGGCGACAACGACAACCTGTCGGCGCTGGTTGCCAATCTGGTCGATGCCGATCTCCTGGTAATTCTCACCGATCAGGCCGGATTGTACACTACCGATCCACGCCTGGATCCGTGTGCGGAGTTGATCTCCGAAGTGCACCACATCGACGACCGCATCCGTCGTCTGGCGGGAGGAAGCGGTACCGAGATGGGCACCGGTGGCATGATGACCAAGATCCAGGCGGCTGAGATGGCTACCCGTTCCGGCACACAGGTGATCGTTGCTGCCGGAACCGAACCGGATGTGTTACCACGCCTGGTGCGCGGTGAGAATATTGGCACACGCTTCTTCGCCGAGGTGACCCACATCGAGAGCAGAAAACGTTGGATTCTTGCCGAATCGCCGCGCGGCACCATCACGGTCGATGCGGGCGCCGCTCAAGCGCTGACACGCAAAGGCAAAAGCCTGCTGGCGGTGGGGATTACCGAGGTCCGCGGCAACTTCGACCGTGGACAAACTGTCCGCCTGCTGGATCCCGACGGCAAAGAGATCGCTCGCGGGATCACCCACTACAACACAGCGGACTTGCTCGCCATCAAGGGCCTGCATTCGGACGAAATTGCTGCCGCATTGAGCTACGAATTTGGGCCGACTGTCGTTCATCGCGACGACCTGGTCCTGGTGTAGGGCGATCGCCGCTGGTTCACGCGAATCACTACACAGGAGAAGACTGATGAAGTATCGGAAATTTGGCAAGTTGAAATGGGAGGTCGCGGTGCTCGGCTTCGGTGCCATGCGCCTCCCGGTGATCGACAACGATCCGGCCAGGATCGACGA
>CAZPTF010000071.1:0-14731 GCA_964589015.1 uncultured Anaerolineae bacterium | reverse complement strand
TGTTGTTTCGCCAGGAACTCGAGCAGTTTCGCCAACGCAATCAGCCCATCCATCGCACTCTGGAATTCGGGGAAAATAAAGCTGCCAGTGCCATCACAACCCAGCACGACACCTTCTTCAGCACACTTGAGACCGAAATCATACGGATCCACTTTCGTCCAGATCACGTTCGCGCCGTGGCTCGCAGCGATACGCGCGAATACGGACGGCTGATTCACTGGCACCGCGATCGTACCGCCTCCATGCGCCTCCAGGGCGAGGCAGGTCATCGCCGCTGCAGCGGTAGTGTTTGGCAGCACGTGCCCCCGATCGTCGACGAGAAACAGCTTCTCGCCGCCTACGTCCAGGCGCACACCCAACGTGGTATTGAGCACGGAGCAGATCGATGCCAGTTGTGCCAAAGCCTTCTCGAACGCGGCGTGCGATGTAGACATCTTCGTATCGTCGATCCCGGCGTTCAGTGCAACGACGTTGCAGTTAAGCGCAGTCAGAATATCGGGCAGGACCTGAGCTGTAGGAGCAAATGCATAATCCACCACCAGATCGAATTCCGCACCACGGATTGCCTCGACATCAACAGTCTTCAGGAATTCCCTGATATACGTTTCCTTCACTGCTGCCGCATACTCGATTGTGCCGATCTCATCCAGATAGACCCGGCGGAAATCCTCACGGAAATACACGCGCTCGATGTTCCGCTCAACCGACTTACTGAGGCTGTTTCCACTTCCGTCGAAGAAGCGAATATCGACCGTCCTTTGATCGAATGGCGAAAGACGCACGTGGATTCCACCCTGCGTCCCGAGGTAACGGGTCATGAAGCGTGCAACGGGGATGGGAGAGCTGCGTAAATCCAAGACGTTGACCCCAGCGGATGGCAGACCCGAAATGATACCCCGCTTAATCATCCGCGGACTGCGGTGCGGGTCCCGGTTGATGGTCACGGTCGAGCCACGCGGCAGCGTCGCCCCAAACGCTGCACCCAGAGAAGCCGCCATCTCGGGGGTCAAATCGACGTTGACCAGCCCGGTGATCCCGAATCGACCAAACAGGACGCGCCGGCCCTGTGACCCCCAGATGATGCTGTTCTTGACTGTTGCACCTGCTTCGATTTCCTTGTCAGGCCAGATCTTCACATCGGAATGAATGACAGCCGATTCCCCGACGAACGTGTTGTCACCAATCACGACCCCCTCGAAGACCACAGCGTTCGATTTCAGGCTGCACTGCCGGCCGACAATCGCACCGCGCAGCTCTACGCCTTCGCCGACGTACGAGTTGCGCCATACGACACTGCGATCGATGTGCGCACGGTCGTCCACGATACTGAAGTCTTCGATCACTGCTGGGCCATGAATGACCACCTTGCCCTTGATCTTGACCCCGTTCCCCAGATAGACCGGTCCATAAAGTTCGGCATCGGGCGCGATCTCCACCTCATCACCCACCCAGATCTCGCCACCGATGTGTTGCCCCAGATCGCGGGTGTGGATACGGTGGTACAGGACATCGCTTGTGGCCCGCATATATTCGCGAATGTCACCCACATCGCACCAATAGCCGTCTGCGACGTAACCATAGAGAGGAATCCCTTTCTTCATCAGCAAGGGGAACAGATCGTTGCTAAAATCGAAGGGGACATCAGGCTCGATAAAATCCAGAATTTCGGGCTCGATCACATAGATGCCCGTGTTGACCGTATCAGAGATGACCTCACCCCAACTTGGTTTCTCCAGGAATCGTTGAATTCGCCCCTCGTCATCGACGATAATCACACCATATTCGAGTGGATTTGGAACGCGATACAGGGTCAGAGTGACTTTCGAGCGTTTGGCCTTATGAAACTCGATGACCTTGTTGAGATCGATGTCTGTCATCGCGTCACCGCTGATTACAATGAATGGCTCATCGAGAAATTTCTGGGCATTCTTCACGCTTCCCGCCGTACCCAACGGGGCATCTTCGAGCGAATAGCTGATGTTCAGATCATACCCCTGACCCTCACCAAAATAGTCCTCGATCATATCGGCCAGATACTGGACAGTCACCACGACATCGGTCAGACCGTGGTCCTTGACCAGATTCAGAATATGCCCCATCACCGGCTGATTCACGACAGGCACCATCGGCTTGGGACGGCCAACCGTCATCGGACGTAATCGGGAACCGGAGCCACCGGCCATCACAACGGCTTTCATAGTGTGGTTACCTCCATTCAACTGCAAATTGGGTTGGATGTCTCGCCCACCTACCCATGACGGCGTCATCGCATACCTGTTGAAATCTATCACGCTGACTTCTGGAGGCTTTGAGGGAGCGAGGTGCCCGACTCCTCACCCATCAAATCACGGGGTTAGCCTCATTGCTATGTGCCTATTATATGCTACGTCAAGGACTTAGTCAAGGTTTTTTTCCACATCGAGTTCACCCAGGATGTTGAGCCATGCCTCAACCCCATTTCCGGACACAACGTGACCGTTCCGAAGTGCGCGTGGAAGGGTCACGCCGAACCCCGAGGTAATGTGCTCGTCATGCGCCGCACGGCCGGATGGCGATTTGCTGACCTCAGCGTGAGTGGGCGAGATCGAGCAGACGATCGGCAAATGATACGATCACGTCCTTTAGAGCGAGTTTCGATAGCCAGTCCTGCGGAATGCCCGAAGCTCCGTAGAACGCCCCACCCAGCTGCCCGTACACCGCCCCGGTCGTATCCGCATCATCTCCGAGGTTGACCGCCAGCAGGCAGCCATCCCGGAACGACGTCGCATGATAGAAAGCCCACAACGCAGCTTCCAGTGATTTCACCACGTATCCGCTGCCCTTAATCTCCGGAGGCTTTCGCCGCTTGTACGACCCGGCTGCAATTTCGTCGATTTCCGCAATCAAGGGACGCTCGTCCCAATAGCCGGGTGCCGGCACATAGTGCTCGGACAGCAGCTCGTCTTTGCTCGTTCCGTTGACCGCCCCCACCAGGAGTGCGCCCAGATACCGGCAGGCATCCACAGCCGCAATCGCTCCATGCGTCGTGCACGAACTTTGCGCTGACCTCTCGATCGCTTCTCGCGGGCTCGTCGCGTAGAACAGGGGCACTGGCGCCAGACGCATGATCGAACCGTTTCCGGCAGAACGCGGATCGGTCGGACCACAGTCGGGTCGTTTCGTCCGCTCGAAGCACATCAGCGCGCTGCGTGTGGTGTTGCCAATGTCAAAGCAAGCACCCGTGCTGCTGAGATGCCCGGTACGGAACCAGCGCACGTAGCGCTGCAGTTGATCGATGGGATCGAAGTCATTGCGAGCAAGTAGACTCTCGGCCAGACACAAGGCCATCGACGTGTCATCCGTCCATTGCCCGGGCTGCAATCCGAACGGCCCACCCCCGGTCATGCCGGTGACCGGCACGAAACTGCCGGGGGGCTTGAACTCGAGGGTCGTCCCCAGCGCATCTCCCACTGCCAGCCCCAGCAACGCGCCCCGATAACGATCCACCAACGTATCCCTATCATTCATGATCCGGTTTTCCCCTTTCTGCCACTGCAGAAGAACGAACGAAGCCGCCATGTCGAAGTTGCTCAAGTCGCCTGACGATGGTATCATAGAGATGGGGACAAGTTCAGAAGCGAATCGCCCCACCGACGCGGGGCGTTTGGCCCGGAGCTCCAACGCCGGGCAAACATATCGGGCAGGACGGAGGAAACGAATGCCCCATCAAATACTACTCATCCACGGGCCAAATCTGAATATGCTCGGCGTGCGAGAGCCAGGCATCTACGGTCAGCTCACTCTCCAGCAAATCAACGGTAGATTGCAAGATTATGCCGCCGCACACGAGATCGAACTGCACCTCACGCAGTCTAACCACGAAGGCGCGATCATCGATGCCATCCAGGACGCCGCGTCCTGGGCACACGGGTTGGTCATCAACCCCGGCGCCTACACGCATTACAGCTATGCCATTCGCGATGCGATCGCTGCCATCAAACTGCCCGCCGTGGAGGTCCATCTCTCCAATGTTCACGCACGCGAGTCTTTCCGGCATACGTCCGTGATAGCTCCCGTCTGTCTCGGCCAGATCGCGGGATTCGGTTGGCACAGTTACGTGCTTGGGCTGGAGGCATTGGCTCTGCACCTGAGCGCAAAGTGAGAAATGAAGGTCCTATTCCAGCGGGGGCAAGGGAGTCGCCAACGTCGCTGCTGGGTCTGTCGTAACCGTGAAGTGCCAGAGCAAATCACGATCGAACTGCGTGCGTACGCCGACCTGCACCCGTTTGCCCAACGGGAGTGGTTGTGACGGGACCGCCCGCAGCTCGTCCGTAGTGTAGCTCAGCGTCGTCGAGATCGTCGTTCGACCCGCTGCATTATCGTAGCGCACGTCCACTACAGGTTCCAGGTCACCAAACGTGTCTTTGAACCCGTTCACACCAAACTTCACCACCAGCACCGTGTCAGCAGGTACGTTTCGCGCGCCGGAATAGGGCACGGTCCCCAACACCGCCAGCGGCTTCAGCTCGGATGGCAACACCGCAGCGAGATAGAGCAACCCGACGAACAAGAGCAGCCCTACCCACCACGGGATGTCGCTCGTCCCCAGTGTCGAAGTCTTCGCCCGTTCGCGAATGTTATCGAGCCATTTCATTCCGCTGTCTCATCCTCCCGCATCCAGCACAGACTTGCGCACTGGCTTTTTGAACAGGGAGCCTCCGACCTCTGCCAGAAGCATACCAGCGAAAATCAGTCCTCCACCCAGCAGAGCTCCCGGTGACAACCGGTCGCCGGCGAGCAGGTATCCAAACATTGCCGCAAAAACCGGTTCCATGGTATAGACAACCGCAACATGCGTGGGTGAGGTAAACTTCTGCGACACTGCCTGCAGAACCAACACCAATGCCGTGACCAGCACCGCCATCAAGAGTGTAGCGTGGAATACGTCGGCGGTCAGTTGTGCCAGCGCGAGCCCTCCTTCCCAAACAAACGCCATAATCACCGAGCCGGTCATCACGACCGCAATCTGGATGAAGCTGTACACCAGCACTTCGACCTTACCGCCGAACTTGCTAACCGAGGTGACATGGGCGGCATACGCCACGGCGCCGAGCAGCGTCAGCGTGTCGCCCAGCCCGATGGACATGTTCGGGCCGACCGTCAACAACACCAGTCCCCCCGTCGCAAAGCCCAGGCCGATCAGTGCGTTCAGTTGGGGCGGCTGGCGCATGACCCACATCGCAAAGATGGGCACCAACACCACATACAATCCGGTAATCAGTCCGGAATTGGAGATCGACGTGTAGCGCAGACCGACGGTCTGCAAAGAATAGCCTCCAAACAGGAAGATTCCGCTCAGCAATCCGGGGCGAATCTGCGTCCAGGGTAACCGGCTGATGCGTTTCCACACGAAGGGCAACAGCACCAGCAGCGCCAGAGCAAAGCGGATGGAGAGAAACGAGAATACCGGGTACACATCGACGACGGTTTTCACCGCGTAGAAGCTCCACCCCCAGATGAGTGTCACGAACAAGAGGACGACGTCGGCCTGCCAGCGAGACAAACGGGTCTCCTCCAAGAATTTTTGCATCGTTTAACCTCTCCTACCGCCACCCGGCACATTCTGCAGGGCCAATTCGTGCTGTACCGTCTTGTAGAGGGTCTGCGCCTTCAGGTCGCGCAGGTTGTAGCACACCCCGTCCAACCTGAGGGCGAGCTCGTTCGCCAACCCGCGGTCGAAGGTCACGTGCTCCATGTTCACCACCACGGAACGAACGCCTTTGTCCCGAATCAACTCGGCCAGCGCATAGGACTCTTCCATCGCCGGACGTCCCGCCAACGACACGTTGGCTGCTCCGTCGGTCAGGAGAATCATCAATGGCATCAGTTCCGGATTCAGATTGAGCTCGCGCTTGATCATCTTATAGGCCAGGAACAGGCCTGCCGGAAGCGGAGTCTTTCCACCAACGGGGATCTTGCGCAGGACCCGCCGCGCCAGTTCCACGCTGGACGTGAACGGCAGCGCTTCCCACGCTCTTTCTTTCTGGAACACCACCACGCCGACTCGGTCGCGGCGCTGGTATGCATCAACCAGCAACGACATCACGGCGCCTTTGGTTGCCTCCATCCGGGCAGCTGCCGCCATCGACCAACTGGCATCCACGACAAACAGAACCAGATTAGCCGCCCGCCGCACCCGTACTTTGCGATGCAGGTCGTCCGCCGTGACGGCAAACGAGACATCGTCGTGTATGCGTTGAACCTGATGCGGCGCCGCCTGCCGGAACGTGGCATCGAACGCGATGTCCGCGTAGTCGCCGGGAGACAGCCGGCTCTGAATGTAGCGGCCTCGTTTGCGTGAACTTCTCGTCAGGCTGCGCCGCCCTGCCAACCGCCGGTTGCGTTGGTCCTTGCGTGACTGCAGCGTCTTAGGACGAAACACCTCGCCCATGTCGACCGCTGCAACTGGCACCGTACCTTCCCCTCCCGCTGCCATCGAGATGCTATGCTGCTGGCTACCTTCATAGAGTGCGACGGGTTCACCCTCACATAAACCGTGTTCCGTCACCTGCTCCAGAGCTTTTTTTTTTCTTCGCCATCCGCTGGTTGACCGGACTCATCCGGATCAGCAGCCTTCTCCGCTTGCTGCCGTTGGGAGTCGGACAGTTTCTCGCGGAGATCATCCGAATCCAACTTCGTATCATCGAACGGTTGCCGCTTGAGCCGGTGAGGTAAGGCCAGCTCCGCTGCTGCCAGGATATCGTCGTTACCAATCTCCATACGGCCTTCCCAGGCGGCATGGGCAAGAGCCGTCTTGAGAATGACGATGTCTGCACGGTGTCCATCGACGCCGAAACGCGTGGTCAGCGCGGCGATGTCGAACAAGTGAGCGTGGCTGTAATGTACCTGCGGCAAAATCTCGCGCGCCCGCTGGATGCGCCGCGACAGAGCTTGTTCCGATTCCGCCCAGTCGTGCCAGAATCCCACCGGATCACGCTCGAATTCGACAGAACGCGTCAGGATATCCACTCGTGCAGTGGTATCCGTAATCCCCTTGATCTCGACGCACAACGCAAAGCGGTCCAAGAGTTGTGGACGTAGATCTCCTTCTTCAGGGTTCATCGTCCCGACGAGGATGAAGCGGGCCGGATGGGAGAAAGAGATTCCCTCCCGCTCCACTACATTGACTCCCATCGCTGCGGAGTCCAGCAGCAGATCAACGACGTGATCGTCCAGCAGGTTGACCTCATCGACGTACAGCAACCCGCGATTCGCCGCCGCCAGCACCCCCGGTTCAAACCTGCGCTCGCCTTCCTTGATGGCGCGCTCGATATCCAGTGTACCGACGACACGGTCCTCGGTGGCGCTCACCGGAAGGTCAACAAAAGGAGTCCTTCTCAGCTCGGAAGGAAGCATTTCACCGCACGCCACCCGCGCACGGCAATGATCGCACAGAGTTCGTCCGTCGTGAGGATTGCAGTTAAAAGGGCAATCAGCCACCACCTCGATACTGGGCAGCAGCGCAGCCAGGGCGCGTGCCGCGGTCGATTTGGCCGTGCCCCTTTCACCCCGAATCAGAACACCGCCGATCTCCGGGCTTATGGCGTTGAGTATCAAGGCCATCGTCATCTGTTTTTGGCCGACAATAGCCGTAAATGGGAAGATGCGTTCCATGTCTCACCTGCGAAATGTGTGTATTAGAGAAAGCGCACGATGTGCAATAGCTAGCTTGTACGTCAATCCACCCGGTCTGAACGAGACCACAACAACAACACGAGCGCGATCAACGCACTCAACAGCCCGAACAACAGGTCATTGGTGATGTCTTCCGCCAGCATACCAGGCTCGCCCAGCAGGCCAAGGATATACATGGCCCCGAAATACACCATCCAGAGTCCAACCCCGGCAGCTAAGAAGAGCACGGAAAAAATCCGCGCAACACCCCGCGCCAGAGGAGCCAAGACCCCCTCATCGCGGCGCGGAGCAGGTTCCGGGCGTCTGCGTGGAGCACGCTGGGCATCAGGCGGATAGACGCGTTGTTCAGCAACGGTGTCACCGATTCCACTGGCTCGTCGATAATACTGTCCGCTCGTCCTGCGCTGTTGGTTTTCGTAACTGTCTGAACCTTCGTCGAAAGGATACTCCGAACCCAAGTGTCACCTCCAGTCTTCAACCCATGCTCTCAGTCACAGCCTGGGCGACGATCTCATGGTATCCCGCGCAGCCGGTGATCTGGTACACTGCCGCGATGTGTCGCAGAAACAGATCATGATACGGATTCCGGCCATTCACCTGATTGGGCAGGAAACACCACCAAAACCAATCGCTGCCCTCGGACGCATATAAATGCCGCCAGATTCGTTCAGCGGAATCTGCCAGATCGCTTCCGTTCGCCTGGTCCAGCCAGCGGAGCGCGTGTTCTCGCGTACGTGCCAGCAGATTCCAGGCTGCGTTCTGTTCCGGTTCGCCGACCCAGGTCTCGAACCCGGATGGGATCCAGGAGCCGGACGCCAGACGCTGTAGCGGCACATCCGCCGGACTCTGCTGCAGATGCTCTCCGACTGACACCGCGCGTAGTGTGGGATCCTCACTCCATGCACGGTAGAGACGTTCAAGGAAAGCATCACCGTTCTCCTCGTAAGCATCCCAGCAATTCTCGCCATCCAGCGCAATCACGACCAGGTGCCGCCCTGCGTCCCTCCCGAGGCGATCGCGAATCACGTGCAGTCGCTCGATCAGGTCATCTACCGCGCGGTCAGCCTGCCAATGTCCATAAGTAAACCCAATCTGATCTGAGAGAAATCTGTCACGAAACAACAGTGCCAGCGACCGCCCGTCTACCTCCATCCGATAAGGGCGATAGAGCAACTCCGGGTTGATCACGTGTCCGGCAGCATCGCGTTGGACATCTGTCCCAAGGCTCCGCGCCAGCACATTCTCGTCAGTTGCCAGCCACGAAAAACCACATCCGGCTACGTCGGCCAGCATAGCCGCGCACACACCCCCTTCAGGAGGCCAGAGCCCGGAGGGGCTTACTCCGCTCCAGTCGCGGTGGAATTCGACAGCCAGTTCCAGCTGCGCACGCGCGTCCTCAGGATAGGCAATTGCACGCTGCGGCAATACCACATCCGACCTGATATCCCGTGCGCTGGAGATATCGTAGAGCAAGGGTAGGACGGGATGGTAATAGGGCGATGTCGTGATCTCAACCTGCCCGGCCTGGCGCATCCGAACGTACGCCGGCATCACCCGCCGGAGAGTCTCCGTCTGCACGTCTAAAATCGTTTCGATCTCTGCGGGCGAGAAGCGCCTGCCCTTCGCCCGCAGCTCGCGCAACTCCGCAGCTTGCTCCGCCCACCGTGCTGGCAGCCAGGCCAGATTGAACGAAGCAACCAGGTCGCGGTAATAGGCATTGGACAGGAGTATTGCCTCGCCTTCGACATCGTCCCGCAGTTGCGCCAACTGCATATAGTGCGCGTTACGCCCTAACACATGCTCGGGATCCACATCGAAGAAGGCAGCGAGCGCCTGCCCCTTCTGTTCCGCATCCCAGCACACCAGCCGGCTTAGCGCCAGGTGCCGGTCCACCGCCTGGCTGGACACGTAGTCCAACAACTGCTCCACGAGTACCGGCACGAAATTGAACGTGGCATGTACGTCGGGATAGCGGGCAAGGACCTCCGCCATCCGCAGGTAATCCCGCGCTGCATGGAGACGCACCCAAGGCGCAGCATATTGTTGCGTCAGCGGGTCTTTGTACAGAGGTTGGTGCATGTGCCAGATCAGCGCCACATGCAAAGGCTCGCTCAAGACTCAGTCCCTCGCCCGCAGGTGCGGAAACAGTATGACATCCCGAATCGAAGGTTGTCCCGTCAACAACATCACCAGCCGATCGATACCCATCCCAAAACCACCGGTCGGCGGCATCCCATACGTCAGCGCACGGATATAGTCTTCATCCATCTGGTGTGCCTCCGTATCACCCGCAGAAAAATCGCGCGCCTGTGCCTGGAACCGTTCACGTTGATCCAGTGGGTCGTTCAGCTCGGTGAACGCGTTACAAATCTCCATGCCGGCGATGAACCCCTCGAAGCGCTCGACCGTGTCGGGATGGCCTGGCTTCTTCTTCGCCAACGGCGATACTTCGATCGGATAGTCAATCAGAAATGTGGGTTGGATCAGTTTGGGCTCCACGTAGGTGCCCAGTAGACCATCGACCAGTTTGCCCCACGTCGATTTGGGATCGGGCCTCCCCCCGATCGCT
Source organism: uncultured Anaerolineae bacterium (assembly GCA_964589015.1). Lineage (GTDB taxonomy): Bacteria > Chloroflexota > Anaerolineae > DAOTYC01 > DAOTYC01 > CAZPTF01. The sequence goes on along the minus strand of CAZPTF010000071.1, from coordinate 4,488 downwards.
GCGATCGCCGCGCGCAGGCTCGCCGCATCCGGATGCACACGGAAATCGATGCCGGTCTCAGTCATAATCGCCTGCCGCAAATCCAGCCGTGGCCAGGGCGGTGTCAGGTCAATCTCGTACCCACGGAATTCGATGTGCAGCGTACCCAATACATCCTGAGCAATGAAACAGATCATCTGCTCCGTCAAATCCATCACATCGTTGTAATCCGCGTATGCCCAGTAGAACTCGATGGCCGTAAACTCCGGATTGTGCGACTGGTCGACTCCTTCATTACGGAAGTTTTTCCCAATCTCGTAGACTTTGTCATAGCCACCCACAATCAAACGCTTCAAATAAAGCTCTGTGGCAATCCGCAGATACAAATCTTGATGCAATTGGTTGTGGTGGGTCGTGAACGGACGCGCCGCTGCCCCACCATAGATCGGCTGCAACGCCGGCGTCTCGACTTCCAGGAACCCTCGCTCATCCAGGAAGCGGCGCAGCGCGCGGATGATCTCAGCCCGCTTGACGAACGTATCACGAACGTCCTCATTGCCGATCAGGTCCAGGTAGCGCTGGCGATAGCGCGTCTCCACATCCGCCAGCCAGTGGCGCTTCTCCGGCAGCGGATGAAGAGCCTTCGACAGCAGCGCAAACGACTCCACCTTGACGGTCGGTTCGCCGGTCCGGGTGCGAAACAACGGCCCCGTCACACCGATCAGATCGCCGATATCGAGCAAACGTTTGAACACCTCGTACGGTTCCTCGCCGATGACGTTGTTCTTGAAATACACCTGAATCCGACCCGCGCTATCCTGGATATGGGCAAAGGTGGACTTCCCCATATCCCGAATACTCATCAGCCGGCCAGCCAATTCCACGGGAGCGGTCTCGTGTTCCTCACGGCTCTCAACCTCTTCCAACAAGCGTACAGCCTGGTCCGTCGAATGGCTCCGCCTGACACGTGCAGGGAACGGATCGATCCCTGCCTCACGTAATTTCTCCAATTTCGCCAGACGCTGCTGTTCCTGATCGCTTAATGTATCCGGCACTTGTTTCTCCTTAGTATCTTGAATCAGTCGATGGAAACGATCTTGAACCGCAGGCTTCCGCCCGGCGCCTCTACCGAGACCGAATCGCCCACTGCACGGCCCATCAGCGACCGGCCCAGAGGCGACTCATTTGAGATGTATCCATTGGACGCGTCAACCTCGGCCGAACCGACAATCTGGTAGATCTCTTCATCAACACCGCCATCCTCGACAATGGTAACGCGGGCGCCCAGACGAACCCGATCGGTTGGCCCTTCCTGTCGGATCAGAACGGCCTTCTTCAGCATGTTCTCAAGCGTCAGGATTCGACCCTCAACAAAGGCCTGTTCATGCTTGGCCGCCTCGTAACCCGCATTCTCGGAGACATCGCCATCCATCTTTGCCTGATGGATTTTGTCGGCTATCTCAGGGCGCCGAACCTCGACCAATTCCCACAGCTCCTCTTCCAGTTTTGCCCTGCCTTCCGCCGTCAGAAAAATCGGTTTGTCCTCTGCCATACTACCCCTCTCGTCGGACTGAGACACGAAAAAAAGCGCCTGTAAAGCGCCAACCGCCAGTCCCGGTTTGTACCAGGCCCAAACACCACATCCAAATAATAAAAACAGCGAGACCAGTCTCCGCCTGAACAGACACTGCCTCACAACCCATTATACCGTACTCTGCGAAATTTGTAAAGTGCGATTTCGGTAAATTGCACGAACGGGACGAATGTCAGTAAGCAGCCAGCGAAAGCGGCCGGTCACGCCGCCCACCGGTAGAAGGCCCGCTTGGTCAGCTCGGCAGCCGCGACGTATGCGACCACAATGCCCAACACCGCGGCCAGGTAGAGCGGTGGCAGGGGCAGAAACCCCAGGAGGCCTGCGATCGGCGTGTACGGGATGGCGACGGTCGCCATGACAACGGCCCCAGCGACCAGCACCATCACCGGATAGGGCCGGCTGCGCGAGAGCGGCAGGCGCGTTCGCAGGACGAAGACGACCAGCGAAGCCGAGACCACCGACTCCACAAACCAACCTGTTCGGAACAGCTCTGGAGAGGCGCCAAACAGCAGAAGCAGCACGCCAAACGTCGCAAAATCGAACAACGAGCTCAGCGGGCCGAACACGACCATGAACCGGCGGATGAAACGAATATCCCAGCGGTGCGGTTTCTGCACGTAGATGGGATCTACATGATCTCCGGCGATCGCCATCTCCGGCAGATCCGTCAGGAAGTTTATCAGCAGGATCTGCTTTGGCAACATCGGCAGAAAGGTCAGAAAGAGCGAAGCGCCCGCGACACTGAACATGTTGCCGAAATTCGCGCTGGTCGCCATAAACACGTACTTCAGCGTGTTCGCGAACGTCTTGCGCCCCTGCACGATCCCCTCGGCGAGCACTCGCAGGTCCTTCTCCAATAGCACGAACTCGGCGGCTTGCTTCGCCACGTCGACCGCTCCAGCCACGGAGATGCCCACGTCGGCAGCATGCAACGCGGGCGCATCGTTGATCCCGTCACCCATGTAACCGACGACGTCGCCCGCCTTCTGCAACGCCAGGATGATCCGTTCCTTCTGATTCGGGTCGACCTCGGCGAACAGATTACAGCGGTCGGCGAGGCGCGGTAGCGCTTCATCGCTGACCTCTTGTAGCTCGCTGCCTGTCATCACCTCCGCGCTCTCTAGACCCAACGATTTCACGACGTGCAGGGCGACGAGCCTGTTGTCGCCGGTGACGATCTTGAGCCGGACACCAAGCGCTTGCAGGTCGCGGATCGTTTCCTCAGCGCCGGTTTTCGGCGGGTCGAAGAACAGCAGAAACCCCGAAAACACCAGGTCGCGCTCATCATCGCGCGTGAATACCGGTTGGGCGGTGGCAGTCCTGTATGAAACGCCCAGCACGCGGTAACCCTGGGCACTCCACGTCTCGAAACGCTCCTGAATCCGCGCGCGGGCCGTGTCATCCAGGCTCACGGTTGCCTCCCCGACACGGATCTGCGTGCAGACCTCCAGCACGTTGATCAGCGCACCCTTCGTGACGAGCGTGCACGCATCCCCAGCCCTCACGACTACGCTCATGCGCTTGCGCACGAAATCGTATGGTATTTCGTCCACTTTGACGTAGGCTGACACATCGGGCGTGGGCGCCGCCAGAACCGCCTCGTCCAGGGGATTTGCTAGTCCGGTCTGGAAATGCGCGTTCAGGAAGGCTTGCTGTGAAACGACCTCGGACGGGCGACCCTCCCCGTCCAGTGCGCCGTCCAGGCGCACGACGCCTTCGGTCAGCGTGCCGGTCTTGTCCGTGCACAGCACATCCATGCTGCCGAAATTCTCGATCGACGCCAGCCGGCGCACGATGACCCCATGTGCAGCCATCGCCTGCGAACCCTTGGCTAGATTGATGTTGATGATGGCAGGCAGAAGCTGCGGAGTCAGCCCGACAGCCAGCGCGATCGAGAAAAGCAGTGACTCGAGGATAGGCCGGTGGAAGAACACGTTGATGGCAAAGACGGCCAACACCAGCACGAACATAACCTCCGACAGCAGGCTGCCCAGCCGGCGGATGCCACGCTCGAACTCGGTTTCGGGAGGCTTCAGTCCAAGTCGTTGAGCGATGTGCCCAAAGACCGTGTTCGTTCCGGTACGCACGACCAGTGCGCGGGCGCTGCCATTCCGCACGTTGGTTCCCATGAAGACCGTGTTGGTGCACTCCGTGAGGCTTACCGCGGCGGGGACGTCGCCCGGCCTCTTCTCGACCGGAAACGTTTCGCCCGTCAGCGCCGCCTGGCTCACGAAGAAGTCCTTCGCATCGAGCACCACACCATCCGCCGGGATCAGACTGCCTGCCGAGAGCAAAACGACGTCACCGGGGACCACTTCCGCGGCAGGGACGCCCTGGCGCTCCCCATCGCGCAGCACATCCGCGCTGAGTGTCACCTGTGCATGCAAAGCGTCCATGGCCCTGTTCGCTCCGTACTCCTGTACGAAGCTCAACAGCGCGCTGGCCAGCACGATAGCCAGCACGATGGAGGCATCCACCCACTCGTGCACTGCAGCGGACAGGATGGTCGCGAACAGCAAAATCAGAATGATCGGGCTCTTGAATTGAGCGAGCAACAGGCCCAAGACGGTCACCCGTCTACCGCCGCCCAGCACGTTGCGTCCGAAACGCGCCAACCGCTCCTCAGCCTCTGAGGCGCTCAGCCCATCGGGATTGCTCTGCACCGATTCCAGCAGTGCGGGAATGGACAGGCTCCAGTACGATTCTGACAGCTCAGTATGGTCAACCATCCAGCATCCTCCATCCGCCACGTCGGGGGCAGCTTTCAGCCTTCCACGCAGATGACTGCACTTTTACCACACATTCCGCCAGCACTCAAATTCGGTCACAGCCGGCTTCACTGTTGGTATTGTTGCGGACCAACACAATTTGACAAGATGCGACAACTGTGCTATACTATAAACCATAGTAGTGAA
>CAZPTF010000070.1:0-14772 GCA_964589015.1 uncultured Anaerolineae bacterium | reverse complement strand
CGCCGGATCGTGCGTGAACGACAGATGCGTCTTGGCCATGCAGATCGGCAGCTTGGCAAATCCCGCATCGGTGTACAGCTTGATGCGCCCTTCGGCTTCGGGTGCGAAGTCCACGCCGTCGGCGCGATAGATCTCACGCGCGATCGTTTCGATCTTCTCTTTGATGGACATATCGTCGGGATACAACAGCTTGAAATCGGACGGTTTCTCGCACGCCTTGACGACAGCCTCGGCCAACGCTGCGCCACCGGCGCCGCCCTTTGCCCACACCTCGCTCAGCACGGCGTCCTCAGCACCTGCCGCGATCGCCGTATCACGGATGATCTCGATTTCTTTCTCTGTGTCCGAGTTGAAACGATTCACGGCGACCACGACCGGGATACCGAATTTGCGGGCGTTTTCGATGTGCTGGGTCAGGTTGGCCAAGCCCTTGCGGAGCAAATCGAGATTCTCTTCCGTGTAGGCCTTATCCAGCGGGCGACCCGGTATGACTTTGGGGCCACCGCCGTGCATCTTGAGTGCGCGCACGGAGGCGACAATCACAACGCAGTTGGGGACCAGGCCCGAGGCGCGACACTTGATATCGAAGAACTTCTCCATACCCATATCGGCACCAAAGCCTGATTCCGTAACGACGTAACCGTTCGGGCCAACCAGCTTGAGCGCGATTTGATCGGCAATAATGGAGGAATTGCCTTGTGCGATGTTGGCGAACGGCCCGGCGTGCACGAAGACGGGCGTGCCCTGCAAGGTCTGCATCAGGTTGGGCATGATGGCATCTTTCATGAGGACGGTCATGGCCCCCGCCACTTTCAGATCGTCGGCTGTAATCGGCTTGCCTTGTTTATCAGTGCCGAAGACGATACGGCCCAATCGCGCGCGCATATCGCGTAGACCCGCATACCCGTCGGTCAACGCCAGCACAGCCATGATTTCGGATGCCACGGTGATGTCGAAGCCGGACTGGCGGGGACGGCCATCGCCTTTGGCACCCAAACCGAGCACGATATTACGGACGGCCCGATCGGACATGTCGACGACCCGATTCCACGTGATTGAATAGGGATCGATATTCAAACGAGGAATCTCGGGACACGCTTTCGCCAGGCGTTCATCGTCCAGACTGTCTTCGTGGAAAAGGCGGTTGTCGATAGCTGCTGCCAACAAGTTGTGAGCGACACCCACGGCATGAATGTCACCTGCCAGGTGAAGGTTGAAATCCTCCATTGGGACCGCCTGAGAGTACCCTCCACCAGCGGCGCCACCTTTGATCCCGAAGGTAGGGCCCATGGATGGTTGGCGGATGCAGGTGAAGACGGTCTTGCCGATGTAGCCGAGACCCTGGCTCAGGCCGATGGTTGTGACTGTCTTCCCTTCACCCAATGGTGTTGGCGTGATGGCGGTCACATCGATATACTTGCCGTTCGGTTGGTCTTGCATGCGCGAAAGGACATCGAGATGAACTTTCGCCTTGTACTTGCCATACAGGTCCAGATCATCTTCACTCAGTCCGACACTCGCTGCAATCTCTCTGATCGGCTTGATGTCATGTGCCTGGGCGATGTCGATGTCGCTCGGAACGCTTGGGGGAAGAGGCGGTAGTGCCATTGTTATTTCAAACCTCCTTGTTTTGAATTCTTCTGAACAATGTCGACTGTTTCGTATCGTACCATACTTGTGATAAATCTGTCAAGGCTTCATCTGGCGTTCTGCCGCGGCCAGCAGGTTTTTTAGCAGCATGATGTTGGTCATCGGGCCGGTTCCGCCTGGCACTGGGGTAATCCACCCCGCGATTTCGGCTGCAGCTTCGTAATCTACATCTCCTACCATATTGTTCTGCGCATCGAAGTTCACGCCGAAGTCGATGATAGCTGCCCCGGGTTTGATCCAACTGCCCGCGATCATCCCGGCTTTGCCGACCGCTGCGCAGAGGATGTCGGCACCGCGACATATTTCGGCCAGATCAGGTGTACGCGAATGCGCGATGGTCACCGTGGCGTTTTCTCGTAATAGAAGCAAAGCCATGGGTTTCCCGACGATGCTGGATCTTCCGACGACGACGGCATGTTTCCCGCTCAGTTCGATGCCATACCTTTTGAGGATTTCCAGGCCGCCAGCGGGTGTCGCTGGCACGAAATATGGCCCGACTCCTTCCGGACGTCCCACGGGGGCCACCTGGGCCAGTCGCCCGGCGTTGATCGGATGCACGCCGTCGACGTCTTTGTCAGGCGACAGCGCGGCTTTGATCGCGGTTTCATCGATGCCCTTGGGCAAGGGTTCCTGCACCATTATTCCGTGAACGCCCGGGTCACCATTCAATTTTCTGACTAAGCTGACAATTTCGGTCTCGGAGGCCGCTTCCGGCAGTGTCTGAATCTGGAACTCCATACCGCGGCTGGTGACGGTTTTTTCGATAGCACTGGCATAACTCACCGACGCCGGGTCTTCTCCAGCTCTGACGATGGCAATCGATGGTACGATGCCATACACCTGCTTGAAGCGCGCTACTTCGCCGTCGATTTCAGCCCGTAGAGTTTTTGCCAGGCCCTTACCGTCCAGAACGATAGCTGTCATCAGTGCTCTCCTTATCCCAACTTGCTGGCGACCAACTCGTAGACATCTTCTTTGATCCCGGCCTTGTTTTCCAGAAGTTGGCGCAATTTTTGATCTTGTTCGGTGACGAAAGCCTCATCGTCAAGCCAGGCGAGATTGATCATGACGTTGAGTGCGGCGGCGCGCAGGCCCGACTCAGCTGCCAAAACGGCAACGCCGGCGTCGCTGACCGCGTTGGCGTTGCCCATTTCGGCCACAGGCTTGCATAAGTCGATGACCTTCACACAGGCTTCAGCGATGCGCATCGGCACAGCCGTAGCGTGCTTGAGGGCGGTCTGCAGTTGTGCGGTACGAGTCGCTTTCTGTTCTTCGGTGTCGCGAGGCAGTTTCATTGCTTCTGAGACCTGGGTGAATGCTGCGACGTCCGCTTCAAGCAACTGCGTGAGCTGTTCCCGCAGTGCCTCTGACTGAGCCAGGATTCCTCTCATTTCAGCTTCGGCCGCGGCATATTTCTTCCGCCCGATGGTCAGATTGCACACCATGCTGACGAGCGCTGCTCCCAGGGCTCCTGACAGTGCCGCGACACTCCCTCCACCCGGAGCGGGTGAAGCGCTCGCAAGCTCTCCCAGGAATTCGTTCACCGGTTTGTTCGTTAACGACATAGTTAGACTATACCTCCTTGATATAGGTGGCGACCATCTGCGTCGCCCGGTTTCTCTCAGGAATGGAACCGCTTATTCTGGACTTGTGGGGCGGGGGAAAAGCCCGGTTCGCTGGATGATGTCCGGAATGGTTTCTTCCCACTCGATAGCCATGATGTGGACACCGGCGACGCCGGGAATTTCACGACATTGCTGGATAATCTCGGCGCAAATCTGCACGCCTTCTTCCTGACGTTTTTCTTTGGGTGCATCTTGCATCCGCTGTACGATTTCGTCAGGCACGTCCATCCCAGGGACCTTGCTTGCCATGTAGCGGGCTGCACCCAGCGATTTGATCGGACCGACACCAGCCATCACATAGACTTTTTCGTGCAGTCCGAGATCGCACACACGCTTCATATACTCGGCAAATTTCGGCACATTGTAGATCATCTGTGTCTGGATGAACTGGGCGCCTGCTTTTGCTTTCTTGCCCAAACGAAGCGGGCGAAAGTCGAAAGGATCTCCGAATGGGTTTGCCGCACCACCTACGAAAAATGCGGGTGACTCGCCTTCGATGGGATCTCCACATTGAAATTGTCCGCTATCGCCCATCCCTTTGACCATCTGGATCAACTGCACGGAGTCGATATCATAGACGTTCTTGGCGGTGGGGTGGTTGCCGAACGATTGGTGATCGCCGGATAGACATAACACATTGCGAATGCCCAGCGCCCACGCTCCCAGCAGATCTGCCTGGATAGCCAATCGATTTCGGTCGCGGCACGTCATCTGGATGATCGGTTCCAGCCCCATCTGGACAAGCAATGCGGCTACCGCAATACTGGACATGCGCACGACGGCTGTCTGGTTGTCCGTCACATTGACCGCATCGACGTTGCCCTTTAGATATGCCGCTTTCTTTTCGATGACCCCGATGTCTGTCCCCTTGGGAGGTCCTAATTCGGCGCTGACGACGAACTGCCCGGAGGCGAAGAGTTTGCTGAGGTTACTGCCATCGTTCATAGCTGCATGTCCTCCCGCACGATTTTGCGCAGTCCGCCATCTCGGCTTGTGGACCAATCCTTCGGCGGCTGGTTTTCCATGAGCAAATCGACCATCCCCAGAGCGCTCAGACGGTCGAAAATCAGTTGCCAGGCGCAGTCGGTTTCAGCGTTCACCTCGCATTTCCCGTTTTGTGACCCACCGCACGGGCCATTAAGCAGGCTCTTGGCGCAACGCGCGATGGGACAGACGCCACCGGTCAGGTCGAGCACGCAGTTACCGCATGCCTGGCAGCGCTCTACCCAAATCCCCTGGGTATCCGGTCGTCCGAGGAATGTGGTGTTCAGGCCCGGAACGGTGCGTTTCGCCGGGAACTGTTCGTTGACAGTCTGCACGCCGATGCCGCAGGCGATGGATACGATCAGGTCCGCCCATTCGATCAGCTCTGCGGCATTCTCGTTGTATTCGAATTCACATTGGCGTTGAACCGTGTAGTCGCGGATTTCCTTCTCTTGTCCGTCGAGTTTGGTCGCCATACGCAGCGCAGTCGCCAACAGCGCAGCTTCTTTTTCGCCCCCAGCCATGCAGACGGCGACACAGGTGCCGCATCCCAGGACGAGTATCCGTTGGGCGTCGCCCAGCATATTCTTGATTTCTTCAACAGGTTTCTGTTCGCCAATGATCATGTGCGACCCCTCCAATAACAGATATCCGTTCCCGTAGCCCCTGGCATACAGGAGTTGTGAATACAGGGTATTACCGAAGTGGGTTGGGTCCCAGTTCACGGATGCGCGCGGTCATATTCTCGATGATGCGCACGAATTCTTCCGCTTGCCCCAATCCCATGTGAAAGATCTCCAACCGTTCGGGTTCGAAGCCAATCTGCTGCAGCAGAGACTGAACGAATGCCACTCGTTTGGCCGCACGTTTGCTACCGCTGATATGGTGGCAATTGTCGGGATCGCAGGCGAAAATGCACACGCCATCCGCACCTTGCTCGAACGCGCTCAACAGGTATTGGGTGTCCACCTTGCCTGTACAGGGCAGCGCAATGATCTTGATATTGGGCGGATAGGCCAAATGCCTGCTGCCTGCCATATCGGCAGGAACTCCACCGCAGTAGCGGCACGTAAAAGCTGTGATTTGCGGTTCGAACGTTGTGTTCATACTTCCCAGCTCCCCAGAGCTACCATCACTTGTTCGTCTCGATAGAAATTCAAAGCGATTGCTTTGCCAGGACACTCAGAAGTGCATACGCCACAACCCTGACAGTTGAGCGGATCGATATACGATGCCCCCATGATGCCGCCCTTGCCCTCCCGCTGTGGGTCGATCGTAGGGACGCCGTATGGGCATGTACGGACACACGTCAGACAAGCCATACAATGCGTTTCATCGACAACCGCGACGACACGTTCAGGATAGATCACGCCGGGGGACAGCAATCTGGCGACTTTCTCGGCGGCGTTGAGCGCCTGGGCGATATTCAATTGGCTGGTTTTTGGACCGTGTGCCAACCCGCAGAGAAACACGCCGGCCCGATGAGACTCAGTACCACGTTGCTTAGGCTCCGTCTCCTCAAAGAAACCGCTTGCGAGCAGATCGACGTTGAGTAACTTGGCCAACCGGCGGTTGTCGGGGTTGGGCACCAACGCAACCGCCAGGGCGAGCCGATGGGGGTGCAATTCGATCATTTGTCCGAGGCTCAGGTCTTTCAGCCGTACTACGAGTTGCTCGCCCTCGAGCTCCACGGCTGGTGGGCTTGCCGGGTCGTAACGCACGAACAGTACACCTTGGCGGCGCGCTTCGGTGTATAGTTCTTCGAAGAATGCCGTCGTCATGGTCTCGCGGTAGAGCACGACGACCTGGCAACTGGGATTCAGCGTTTTGATGCGCAGCGCGTTCTTCATGACCTGTAAACAGCAATTGCGGCTGCATCGCCACGGCTGCGCGTCGCCCGCATTCCACGGGCCCACGCAGTTAATCATCACCACACTATGCCAGGAACTTACCTGCTCAGGAGTGGCGCTTAATTCCTCCTCGAGATCGAGCTGAGTGAGAACCTGTGGTGCCTCATTGAGCAGATAGACGTTGCCGCGATACTCGTTAGCGCCGCTGGCGACTAGCACCGCACCGTGGGTGACGGTCTCTTCGGAGGGTTTCTGCCCGTTGAGTTGCTTGTGCAAGACGGACTGGAAATTCCCCAACCGGCCGGAGCTCCTCACCACTTCGGTCAACCGGTGGACGATGATCTTGTCGTGGTTCTCCACCCGCTCTATGAGCGCGGACAAAACGGGACCGGGCAAAGACCCTCCCGGCAGATACCTGATGCGAGCGAAATTGCCTCCGAGCTGAGCACTTTTTTCGACGAGGTGGACGGGGATCCCGCGGTCAGCGAGGTGCAGTGCCGCCATCAGGCCCGCCAGCCCGCCCCCGATGACCAGGGTCTCGGGGTGAGTGACAATCTCGTCCTGAGGAATAGGCTCCAGCATCTCGACTCTGGCAATGGCCCGGCGAAGCAGCTCATGCGCTTTTCGTGCCGCCTCAGCAGGGTGGTCCCGGTGGGGCCAGGTACAGAATTCCCGAAGTCCAACGAACTCGAGCAATTGGGCGTCGTTGTCGGTTCGGCTAAGTATTCTCTCGAACAGCGCACGGTGGGTTCTGGGTGTACACGCGCCGGCCACGATCCGGTTCACGTCGTGAGCTTCGATTGCTCGTTCGATCTCGCGCTGCCCTTCCGCCAGGCATCCGAATTCGACGATCTGCGCGTGGACGACGTTCGGCTGGCACAGGGCATAGTCCGCGAGCGCATCGACATCAATGACCCCACCGATTTCGTCCGCGCAGCGGCAGATGAAGACGCCAATTCGCGGCTCCTCGACCTGCACAGCGCTGGGTGCGGACGCGGTCGCCTGGTTCTGCGGTTGGGTAAGACTTTCCCTGAGAAATGCGACGACCTGACTGGCGACGCCTGTTGCCTCTGTGGTGGCGTCACAGATGTCTTTGGGGGCTGTGTTGCTTCCGCAGGCGAAAATCCCTTCTCTGGAAGTGACGCCGGGGATGATCTCAGCGGTCTTAACAAATCCGTGCGCATTGAGCTCGATGCCCAGCGTATCTGCGAGTTTCGCGAGTTCCGGCGTGGGTTCAGCTCCAACTGATAGGACCAACAAGTCGAAGCGCGCTTCTTGGAGGGAACTCCCATCCGCCAGATAGCGGAAGACAATCTCGCCGCTAGCGCTGTTCTTGCGCACGTCGAACAGCCGACAACGTGTGTATTGAATGCCGTGATTCCGGCGCATGGTTTCGTAAGTATCCAGAAACTGTTTCGCAAAAACCCGGTCGTCCATGAAAAAGATGGTGCATTCCGCTTCCGGCAGGTTCTGCTTGGCCAATACGGCTTGCTTGGTCGCATACATGCAGCAAAAGGTGGAACAATAATCGTGTTCTTTGTCGCGGGACCCAACACACTGCAGCCAGGCGATACGCCGCGGAGGCTGGCCGTCGGATGGACGCACGATGCGTCCTTCGCTGGGGCCACCCAGACTGGCAAGCCTCTCGAATTCGAGGCCGGTCAACACATTGGGGACGCTCCCATACCCCAATTCGACGCTCGCCGCCGGGTTGTGGAGTTGATAGCCTGTAGCCAGGACAACGGCGCCAACTTCGATCCGGATGGTCTGGGCAGTCTGGCTCAGATCGATGGCGCGAGTGGGACACACTTCCTGGCACTTGTTGCAGTCTGTACAGTAGTTCCCTTTGTCGATGATGTACGAGTTGGGGATGGCTCGACAATCAGGCTTGTAAGCGGCTTTGTGTACGGTGGGAACGGGCGAGTACCGGTCCGTGATTTCGATCGGGCAGACCTCGGCGCACTTATCACAGTTGATGCACAAGGCAGGATCCACGTAGCGCGGTTGCGCGAGCACTGTTGCGGTGAATTGGCCGGGTTGTCCCTGCAGCTCGACCAGCTCACTGAGCGTTAAGACGTGGAGTTGATCGGACTGGTTGAAGTCCAGAAAGGCGGGAGAAATAGATGGTCTGGTACACCCGAATCCGTGATCGCCGGTCCCGCGGCACAACACACAGTTGTGGTGTGGAAACATGTAACCCAGTTGGGAGGTAATACCGCCCAGGGAAGGGGCCTTTTCGGCTAAATAGACTGTAACTCCAGACAGAATCAGTTCACTGGCAACCTGCGCTCCGGCAATACCGCCGCCGACTACCAGTACTGCGTTGTTCCGGGATTCTTTCATCAAAAGGCGGTCTCCTATATGACTTCGTGGCAGCTAGTGGAAGTCTGGCTAAACGATCAAGGTATCAACACCATTCAACCTTGCCCCGTCCCTGTCGATTATCGTTCATCCGCACCTGCCGTTAGGCGCTTCACGAAACTGGGAAACCCTGCTCTGTCTCTGGTGGAGTCGATTTGGGAATGAGGGTATCGTTGATGGGCTCCTGTATCCTGGACAGGATCATTATACACTGATTCCTGTGAAAAAGACAATCAGACATATACGTCAGTTCAGCCCAAGCTGGTTGCTGGCGATACGTGCGCTGAGTTGACGGCGGCAGGATTCACAATAGATCGTGTTGGCATCCGATTCTTCCTGTGCAAAATTGAGCCAGTCGCTCAGCTCGTGAGCAGAGCGCATCGCACATGGCCCGCTGCAGATAGTGAGATCATCATGGATGGCTGAAGGGATTCCGATCACAGCTCCGAGATAGTGTGAGACCAGGCGGCGCAAGACGATGGGCCGCTCATCTCGAATCGAGAGTCGCTTGAGCCATGCGGTAGACGTAATGGCAGCCAAACCTGCAATCCCGACGCCCATTACTTCACGTTCCTCTGTTTCATCGTACAACGGATAATGGACGATCGCCAAGTCGTAGTGCGGACTGTGGTGCTGAAAGGGTTCGTTGACAACGAGATTCAGATAGCGTCGCGCGCACAGGTATCCCTGATCGCTGTCGTAACTGCGGTCCATGTACCACGCGGCACTGCCATACAGGCTGTCAGGGTCCGAATCCTGCAGTACCCAATACCCGAATGGTTTGACTTCGGGTAGTTGTACGGGTCTGATCGGATTGTTCGCCGGTAGAAACTTCAGCGCCTGACGGAGCGCGAGGTGGATGTCGCGCAAGATCATGATCGCTTCGTTGTCCGGAATCCCGTCCGTCCAGGTGACTGACAGAAATTGTAGGCCAACGTTCACAGAACCCCCTCAGACTTTCATTCGTGGGATTTTTATTGCCTGACCTGCATCTTGAAGCCGTAGTTGGCAGCTCCCAGCAACCCTACGCCAGGATTGAGGATGACATGGACCGGCATCTTGTCCAGTACCATCGACAAACGCCCTTTGCTGAGGAAAGCGTCCAGGAAGATACCGGTCTTGAGGAGGGGCAGAATGCGCGGTGGAATCCCGCCGCCGATGTACAGCCCTCCAGTAGCCAACACTTTCAACGCCAGGTTGCCGGCTTCGGAGCCCAGGATCGACACGAATAGCTGCAAAGCCGCCTCGCACAATTCGCAGCGGGGCTCAGAGTTCATTGCCGCATTAACAATGACGGGCGTAATATCAGATGCTTCTGCTAACTGATGGGTGAGCCAGTTGGGTTCCTTGGCATAACCACTGTCTTTCAAGAAGGCATAGATGTTCGGGAAGCCAGACCCTGAACAGACACGCTCATAGCTCACGTTTTCGTAACGCTCGAGCAGGTAGCGCAGCAGATCGATCTCTCGTGCGTTGCGCGGACCGAAATTGGTGTGCCCGCCTTCCGATGCATGCGCACAATATTGCGTACCGTCCCAGGTGAGGAATGCTTCACCAAGCCCCGTCCCCGGGGCGATCACGGCGATGGTTCCGCCCTCTGCCCGCCTACCCTCTCGCAGCGTTGCCAGGTCGTCCTGCCGGAGGATGGGGATTGCCTCGGCGATCGCTTCCAGGTCGTTCAATATGTGGATATCCGCGAACCCGAACTCGCGCTGAATGTGCGCTTCGCTGATGATCCATGACAGGTTGGTGACCGTGGCCTGACCTTCGACCACGGGCCCTGCTACACCGAAGGTGGCGCGCTGTGGTTGCAGGTCGGTCTGGGCGAGGAACTCACTGATGATGGCCTCCAGACGGGAGTAAGAGGTACTGGGGAATGTCCGTGCCAAAACAGGATCCCTGAGTCCGGCCTCCGCAGCAAAGAGCGCCAGGGTAGTTTTGGTTCCCCCGATATCTCCGGCTAGTAACATGATCGACCTCCAATCTCGTCCATCAGTGCTGTCAGCGCTATTCCCGTGACGATTTTCGCCTGTCTGATCAGACGCGTTGTCTGGCTTACGGATTCTGCTGCAAGGGTGGCTGGGGATCGCAATAGTCCCACGCATTATACCACAGTCACGATCATCGGCAACTGCGCACTTCTGCTCTGACGTTGATCGTTGGTTTTTGGTTTGACAAAGTGTTATAATTGTGCTATAATAAACTTACCTATATGATAACTACTAACTTATAAGGTGGGACACTGTCGGCCTATCCAATTTCCTCCGGGAGTGTGCGGATCGTGGAGGAAAAGCGTGCGTTGGAGTGAATCAGGAGAATTGCCGTGGATGCAGCTTTCATCGTTGATGTTCACATGCATTTGTATGCCCGCTTTGGTGGTTCCTGGAAATCCCGGCATTACGGTAAGGTCCAACGTGAGGATGGCAGTCTGCACCAGGCCATGATCCCGAGTTTTGTAAACACCGACAGCCAGCCCGAGGTCGCGTTAGGTTATATGGACTGGTGTGGGGTGAAGCAGGCAATCTTATTGCAGGGCGGGCTCCACGGTGTGCAGAACGAGTTCTACCAGGATGTGGTCGCACACTGGCCGGATCGTTTTGCGGCGATGGCACAGGTTGACCCAACCAGAGGGGCAGAGGCTGCACGCGATCTCAAGTATTTTCTCGACAACGGTCACCTGGGTGTCAAGTTCGAAATGGATGAGTTGCGCAAACTCCGCCCGGGGGTCTCCTTCGCCGGACAGCAGGAGATGAAGGTCTTCGAGGTGTGCGCGGAGAAGAATGCGCCGATATTCGTCCACCTCAGCTCGAATGAACACAGCCTGCGTGAAGGTGAAGATATTCTGCAATTGCTCGCAAGGTGGCCTCATCTCAATTTCGTCGTTTGTCATATCGGCGTTCCCCCATTTGAATATTGGCGCGAACGAGCTCTACTGGCGCAGCATCCCAACATCTACCTCGATACGGCTGCATTCTACTGGTACTACCACGACGAACAGACCTACCCGTATCCCGCTGCACTTGAAAATCTACAGTGGGTTGTGGAAAAGGTGGGAGCGGCGAAGCTGCTGTGGGGATCCGATTATCCGATGGCGTTGACCCTTACGACCTACAAGCAAATGATCGATCTGATCCGCGTCGAGTCCGCGTTCTTGAGCGAGGACGAGAAACAACTGATCCTGGGAGTGAATGCCCGGCAGTTGTTGATGACCTGGACAACCAACAGACGCTAAATTTGGTTTGTGATTTTTGTAACATGTTCTTGACACGTTATCTCAAGCGTGGTAAAATGAGGTGGTCCAACGTCCATATTTGCGCCACGATGCCCAAGTTTGCCACGCAAACGGATTCGCTGAATCGCAATCTTTTTCGCAGGGGCGAAGAAAAGTGTTGTCCCGCTTCTTCTCGTACTTTCGGTGATCGCGAACAGGCTTTTCTTCTCCTGGCGTGTGTTGTGCTCTTCTGCGGGAAGCCAGCCATATATTTCAGGTTTGACCTATCGCAGGAATTGAGCGGTGTGCTGTCATAACCCGTCCACCTCGGGATTACCTCATCCGGCTATCTGTGCCGCCGGCGTCAATCCGGGCACTTGGTTTCGGTACCGAGAGTTGAGTCGTGTGCAGTTGCCGTTGATTGAGACAGATGGTATTCGATGCCCTTTCATTACTGGAGGTGAGAAAAACGATGAAGATCTATGACGTCTCTTTGCCCGTGCACAATAACATGATGCCGTTCTATCAAGACCCCACAGCCAGCATCTATCGCGTCAGGGACATGGACAAAGGAGACGACGCTAATGTTTCCGAGCTGAAGATGGGCTGTCACTGCGGTACTCACCTGGATGCCCCGATCCATTTCGTGCCGGGCGCTCCGGCTGTTGACTCGCTTGCTCTGGATGACTTAATCGGCCCCGTTCTCGTGGTCGAGTTCTCCGATTCGCTTGAGCAGCTCCACGCGAAAGACCTGGAAGCCGCGGGCATCCCCGCCGGGGTTACCCGCGTCCTGTTCAAGACACGGAACTCAAAGCTGTGGGAGCGGAAAGAGACCGAGTTCTCGAAGGACTACTGCGGCGTAGAGGCGGACGCCGCCCAATGGCTGATCGATCGTGGACTGAAAGTGGTCGGACTGGATCACCTCTCCGTGTGCCCATTCCATGATCTCCTGACCACACATCGCCTGTTTTTCGAGGCGCGTGTCATCGTCATCGAGGGCTTGAATCTGACAGGGATCAAAGCCGGTCTCTACCAGCTCATCTGTATGCCTCTGAACCTTGTTGGGAGTGATGGCGCTCCGTGTCGGGTGGCGCTTATCGCTTGATGTCCGGTGCGGCAAACTTACTGGTTGTTCCATATAACCGGATGTGCATCGTGTAAGGACTATGGGACCTTAAGGGAAGGAGGTGAGCGCTTAAGGAGAGTGAGGAAAGGGCGTGCCTATCAGGTTGCGGGCTTGTCAAATTAGACAATAGTTGCCTGCGCCAGGCAAAAGAGCCGTCGGACCCTGTGCTGGTCTGACAAAACAGGAATTGACGAAGACGTTGTTGTTTCCATGAACTTTACAGTTCGGCCGATCATGAGGAGGAACAAAATGTTGCGTTCATCTGCCAAATGGATCAGTTTGTTGGTTGTCCTGTGCATGCTTCTCACCACTGTGAGTCTCGTCTGGGCACAAGAGCCGGACGAGGGCGCTATGACAGGGCTGTGGGAGAAGTTCGACGCCGCGAAGTGCTACCAGGCCAAAGCCGCAGATACACCGCTGATCAAGGCACCGGCACAAAAGGAGCCGCCGTATCGTATCGCTATCAGCAATGCATACATTGGCAATGACTGGAGAACAGAGATGATTCAGATGGCGCGTGCGTACGCGAATCATCCTGAGATTCAGCCATACATTGAGGAATTGTATGTGGTCAGCTCCGGCAATGATGCTAATGCCCAGATCGCTATCGTGGACCTGATGATTGCATCCGGCTATGATGCCATCATCTTGAATACCGCATCCGAGGATGCGCTGAGCCCGGTGGTGAAGCGCGCGCATGATGCCGGCATCCTGGTCATTTCCTTCGATAACGTCAGCTCCTCGGAGTACGCCATCCGCATCAACGAGGACCAGGTTGCGTTCGGCCGCACGATGGCTGAGTGGCTGGTCGACCAGTTGGGCGGCAAGGGCAAGGTGTTCATGATCACCGGCGTGCCGGGGACCACGGTTGATAACGGCCGTAACGAGGGCGCGAAGGAAGTGTTCTCGAAGTATCCTGACATAGAGATCCTGGGTGAGCAGCCTGGGATGTGGGCCGATGGGCCTGCCCAGACCGCGATGGCGACTGCGCTGGCTGCGTTCCCGGAGATCGACGGTGTGTGGTGCCAGGGTGGCGACACCGGTGTACTGCGGGCCTTCATGGACGCTGGGCGTGACTTCGTGCCGGTCGCTGGCGAGGCCGAGAACGGCTTCCGCAAACTGGCTGCCGAGCACAATATTCCGATCATCTCAGTCGGTCAGACGCCGGCCATGGTCGCCGTGTCCATCAAACTGGCTATCGACATGCTGAAAGATGGCATCGAAGTCCCGCAAGAGATCAACGTCCCGTTGCCGATCGTCGAAGGTAAGGACATGGTCGAGGGGGTGGATTACTTCCCCGACCTGAAGGACAACTTCTTCGTAGCCTTCCAGTTGCCGGAGTGCGGTGTGATGTTCACCGGCGAGCAGATTCTGGCCCAGGACGCTTTCTAGATCGTTGACATCCTATCGGGGACAGGAGGCACCATGCTCCTGTCCCCTACTGCGAGTATCAAGTTTATCGTGTTTGAACAGAGGAGGTCGACGTGGCGTTATTGGAGGCAAATGGTATCACCAAACGGTTTGGTGGTGTGGTCGCACTGGACAACGCTTCCTTCAGTTGCGAAGCCGGCAAGATCACAGCGCTGATCGGCGAGAACGGCGCCGGCAAAAGCACGATGATCAAGGTCATCTGTGGCGTCCACAGACCGGATTCCGGAGACATCATTTTCAAGGGGCAGCACATTCATCCGAACAATCCTGCTGACGCAGTTCGGCTCGGCATCGTGTCGGTATTCCAAGAGCTTTCGCTGGTTCCCGACATGACGGTCGCACAGAACATCTGGTTGGTCAATCCCATCCGCAATCGTATAGGACTTATCGATTTCAGAGCGCAGGCCGCGAAGACGGAGGCGCTTCTGGACAGCCTGGGTTTCAGCGGGATTGATCCGGACGCTCTGGTCTCCGAACTCCCGCTGGCGGACAGGCAACTCGTCGAAATCGCTCACGCTGTACACCGCGATCCCG
>CAZPTF010000069.1:2720-14881 GCA_964589015.1 uncultured Anaerolineae bacterium | reverse complement strand
AGTGTAGTTAGACTATGCAAGCACGAGCAGAGGCTCAGGGAACAACGCGGGCAGTTGTCGGCACACGGGGCAGCAAGCTGGCTCTGGTACAGACCAGCGGGATCATCGCCCAACTGAAACGGATTGACGCGGATCTGGACATACAGATGACGACTGTGCGCACCGAAGGCGACATTCTGCACACTGCATCGCTGGCCCAGATCGGAGGCACCGGCGTATTCGTCAAGGAGATCGAAGCGGCGTTGCTCGCCGGTGAGATCGATCTGGCTGTCCACAGTCTGAAGGACCTGCCGGTGCAGCAGCCAGCCGGTCTGTGTATCGGCGCGATCTGCCAGCGTGAGGATCCGCACGACGTGTTGCTCTCGAATCACAACGGTGGGCTTGACGCCCTGCCTGCCGGGGCAGTCGTCGGGACCGGCAGCCTGCGCCGCCGGGCTCAAGTGCTGGCTTACCGCCCCGATCTCGAAGTCAGAGACATCCGCGGAAACGTCGATACCCGCCTGCGCAAGCTGCACGATGGCGAATACGACGCGATTGTCCTGGCAGCGGCGGGATTGAAACGACTGGGACATACCGTGACCGAACAGCAGTATCTGCCATTCGAGGCCGTGCTGCCGGCAGTCGGACAGGGCGCGCTCGCCATCGAGATGCGCACGGGCGACGAACGTATCGCGCGACTCATCGCGCCACTCAACGATCCGCCGACTCAGGTCGCAACCCAGGCAGAAGCAGCTTTTCTCGCCGCATTCGGCGGTGGATGCGCCATCCCGCTCGGGGCTTACGCGGAAGTAGCGGACGATGTGCTGACGTTACAGGGTATGGTGTCCAGCCCGGATGGCAGGAGATTGCTTCGTGAACGTATGATTGGTGCACCGCAAGCCCCAGCGACTCTGGGCACGCAACTCGCGCACAGCCTGCTGGCACGCGGCGCCGGGGAGATCATCGCCGAGGTGCTTCGATGAAGGTAAACGGCACAGCCTATTTGATTGGGGCAGGCCCCGGAGCTCCGGACCTGATTACGGTGAAGGGTCGCGAATGTCTCCGGATAGCCGACGTCGTCATCTATGACCGTTTGGCCAGCCCTGAGCTGCTCCAGGAAGCCCGGGCCGGCGCAGAACTGATCTACGTCGGCAAATCTGCAGGACATCATGCGCTCCGGCAGGAGGAGATCAACGCACTCATCGTGCGCAAGGCGCAGGAGGGGAAGGTCGTAGCGCGGCTGAAAGGCGGTGATCCCTTCGTGTTCGGGCGCGGTGGAGAGGAAGCGCTCGCCCTGTGTGAGGCCGGTATCGCTTTCGAGGTAGTCCCCGGCATCACCAGTGCGATTGCAGTCCCCGCCTATGCCGGGATCCCCGTCACGCAGCGAGGCTACACCAGTTCTCTGTCGATCATCACCGGCCACGAGGACCCTGGCAAGGACAGCTCCGACCTGGATTGGTCCCAGATCGCTGTCGGCTCAGGAACGCTGGTTTTCCTCATGGGTGTGCGCAATCTGCCGGACATCGTCACAGCACTGTTGCGGAATGGGCGCACGCCAGACACGCCCGCTGCGGTCATTCAGCGGGGCACCGAACCCGCACAGCAAACTGTGGTCGGATGCCTGGAGAACATCGTGCAGAAGGCACAGGCCGCCGGAATCACCCCCCCGGCAATCACCGTCGTCGGCGAGGTCGTGAACCTGCGAGAGCACCTCCGCTGGTTCGACATCAAGCCACTGTTCGGGAAGCGCATTCTCGTAACGCGCTCCCGCGAGCAGGCAAGCGGCCTGTCGGCTCGTTTGCGGGAACTGGGCGCGCAGCCGGTGGAGTTTCCCACGATTCGGATTGTCCCGACAGAAGATAACGCACCATTGGATCACGCGATCGCCAGGCTGTCCAGCTACGATTGGATCGTGTTCACCAGTGTCAACGGTGTGAAGCATTTCATGGACGGTCTGGCCCGCCATGACCTCGACGCGAGAGCATTTGCCACCGCCAGGCTAGCAGCTATCGGGCCGGTCACGGCAGCCGAGCTGTGGCATTACGCGTTGCGGGCCGATTACGTGCCCGATGATTATGTGGCAGAGGCGGTCTCCGCCGGTCTGGACGTGCAGACCGGGCAGAGGATCCTGCTTCCTCGCGCCGACCTGGCACGCCCCGCGCTGGTCGAAGAATTGCGCGAGAGAGGCTGCGTGGTCGACGAAGTCACTACCTATCGTACCTTGCCCTACGAGCACACAGCGGAAGACGTGCGGGTTCTGTTCGGCACCGCTTTCGATATCGTCACGTTCACCAGCTCTTCGACGGTCCGTAATCTGGTCGCGATTCTCCGCGACATCCTGAGTGATGACTGGCAGGCTGCTCTCCGTGGGGCCAGAATCGCCTGCATCGGACCCATTACGGCAGAGACCGCACAGGAGCTGGGCGTGCAGCCAGACATCGTGGCCGAGGAATACACCATCGCTGGACTCGTGGATGCCATCGTGGCAGCGCAGGGCAACCACATATCAGGCTGAAAGGCATGTTGGTTCAAAATGGGCGGTTACGCCCATCGATTGGCTGAGATCACTGAGAAACAGGGGGAGTATCCATGAGCGTTTTTCCAACTTACCGGCCGAGACGATTGCGACGGAACGAGAATCTACGGCGCATGGTGCGCGAGACCACAATTGGAATCGAAGATTTCGTCTATCCGCTGTTCGTCGTACACGGGCACGGAACCAGACAGGAGATCAGCTCGATGCCCGGCAATTATCACCTGTCCGTGGATCAACTGGCAGCAGAGGCCGAGGAGATCGCCGAATTGGGCATTCCGGCTGTGTTGCTGTTCGGTTTGCCTGGACACAAGGACAGCCACGGCACGGAGAATTTCGACCCGCACGGCGTCGTACAGGAAGCGATCCGCGCCATTAAGCAAGCGGTGCCGGAACTTGTGGTCATTACCGACATCTGCATGTGCGAATACACCGACCACGGGCATTGCGGTATCGTCAAAGGCCAGGGCAATGAGAGCGAAGGGAAAGGACTCCCCGCAGGGTTTGTATTGAACGACGAAACGCTGGATTATCTGGGCAAGGTCGCGTTGTCCCACGCGGAGGCCGGTGCGGATATGGTTGCGCCTTCGGCCATGATGGATGGGCAAATTGCCGCCATCCGTGAGGCATTGGATACAGCGGGTTACGATCAATTGCCGATCATGGCCTACTCTGCCAAGTTCGCTTCGGCCTTCTATGGTCCATTTCGGGAAGCTGCCGACTCACCCCCGCAATTCGGGGACCGCCGTGCGTACCAGATGGATCCGCTCAACACGCGTGAGGCGCTGCGCGAGACCGCATTAGACATCACAGAGGGTGCCGACATCGTCATGGTCAAGCCAGCCCTGTCGTACCTGGACATCATTCGCCTGGTGCGCGATACGTTCGATTATCCGGTCGCCGCCTACAATGTGAGTGGCGAGTTCAGCATGGTCAAGGCAGCCGCGCGCATGGGTTGGATTGACGAGCGTAAGGTCGCCCTGGAGATACTGGGCAGTATCAAACGGGCCGGCGCGGATATCATCATCAGCTACTTCGCAAAGGATGTCGCACGCTGGCTTGCGGAGTGATGCTGGCTGTCGAGGCGGATTGGGGCTGCCAGTAGACTTTCGTCCTCGCGGGATCGATTTGTGGTTTAACCGAGCTGAAGCACTGACTTACAGGAGGAAAGCGACCCATGAATATCGAGCGTTCTAAAATGTTGTTTGCAGAAGCCAAAGAACACATCCCCGGTGGCGTCGACAGTCCGGTGCGGGCTTTTCGCGCAGTCGGAGGACAACCGCTGTTCATTGCCGAAGGACAGGGCGCCATCCTGACCGATGTGGACGGCAACAAGCTCATCGACTACGTGTTGTCGTGGGGACCGCTGATTCTGGGTCATGCACATCCTCAGGTTACCTCGGCGCTGCGCATCGCACTGGAACACGGCACAAGCTACGGAGCTCCGACCGCTCTGGAGACGGAACTGGCAATCCTGATCAGCGAGGCCATGCCCGCGATCGAACTGCTCCGCTTCGTCAATTCCGGGACCGAAGCAACGATGAGTGCGTTGCGACTTGCGCGCGCCTATACCGGACGGGACAAGATCGTCAAGTTCGAGGGCTGCTATCATGGACATCCCGATATGCTACTCGTTCAGGCCGGCTCGGGTGTCAGCACCTTGGGTTTGCCGGACAGCCCAGGCGTCCCCAAAGCAACCGTCGCAGACACGTTGGTCGCACCCTTCAACGACCTGGAAGCGGTTCGAAGGCTTTTCGGCGCTTACCAGGGCGAGATTGCCGCTGTCATCGTCGAACCCGTGGCCGGCAATATGGGCGTCGTGCCACCACAGCCCGGCTTCCTGGAGGGTCTGCGCCAGATCACCGCGCAGGCAGGTACGGTGCTGATCTTCGACGAGGTCATGACCGGTTTCAGAGTCGCTTACGGAGGCGCGCAGGCTCTGTACGGCATCACGCCGGACCTGACATGTCTGGGCAAAGTCATCGGTGGAGGACTGCCAGTGGGGGCTTACGGTGGTAAGAAGGAAATCATGCAGTGGGTCGCCCCTTTGGGCAACATGTACCAGGCGGGGACGCTTTCCGGCAACCCATTGGCCATGACTGCCGGGATCGAAACGCTGAAAGTGATCCGCCAGCCAGGGAGTTTTGCCCAAATTGAGGCGAAGGCTGCCGCTCTGGCAGATGGCATCGCCGACGCCGCCGCACGAGCAGGGGTGCCGGCTTATTCGACCCGCGTGGGAACCATGTTCACGATATTCTTCACCGGACAAACAGTGATCGACTACACGTCCGCCAAGACATCGGACACGGCGCGATTCGGACGCTATTTCCAGGGCATGCTGGAACGGGGCATCTACATCGCGCCCTCGCAGTTCGAAGCAGGGTTCATGTCGCTGGTCCACAGCGATGAGGACATCGAGCACACGATCCGCTCAGCGGCGGAGTCTTTGCACGCGTTGTGATCGATGCCGAATGGTGGACCGTTTGGCGGCCACCGTCACTTGAAACGATCAGGGGGCGCACAGCCTGACAGGTTGTACGCCCCCTCCGCTTGTCTTGCATGACTCTTACGCCGCTTTGTGCACGCATTCAGTGTGCTGCCCATGCTTGCAGAGCAGGGCGTTCGATGAGATGATCAGATCTGCGGTGGCGATGTTCGTCGCCAGCGGGATATTGTGCACATTGCAGACGCGCATCAACATCTGAATGTCCGGATCGTGCGGGTGCTTGTCCAGAGGGTCCACGAAGAAAAACACGCAATCCACCTGCTCCTCCACGACTCGCGCGGCGATTTGCGCATCTCCGCCGTACGGCCCGGATGCCAACCGCTCCACTTCCAGACCTACTTTGTCGTGCAACAACCTGCCGGTCGTACCGGTCGCGATCAGATGGTACCGGGATAACGTCTCGCGGTTATAGGTCGCCCAGGCCATCATGTCTACTTTCTTGCCATCGTGAGCGACGATAGCGATCGTGATTCCCGTTTGCTTTTCTTTCTCGTCATGACCATCGTTGTCAATCTTCTGCAATTCTTCTATGTTGTCCATATTTCGTTCTCTCCTTACTGAATGCACAAAGACGAGCAAATTCATCGATATTCCGGCAACATTGAGTTGATTTTTCAGTCGCGCTTCGGATAGCCGCAGTACAAGCAAAAAGCAGGTCCTGGAACCTGCTCGACGTCTTTGTGCCTGTTCGATTTGAACCGGAGTAGTTATAGCATAGAAGGAGAAGAAGTACAAATCACAGGAAGGCCGCACCGACAGAGCCGGAACGGCCTTCCGTAACTGAGCAGAGAGTGACGCTACTTGATTTCGATGTTCTTGACCCAGTGGGCAAAGCGAGAGGTGTAATGTCCCATTAGGTTATGTGGCGCGGAGAACGACCACATTATAATAACGTATATTGTATGATATTACAAGTTCAACTATACGTTTGCGAGAAATCGCTGGTAAGGTTTGATCACCTCCATCTTCAGACGCTTCTTGTAGATGTCTTCCCGCATCCGTGGGAATTTGACCAATGCCATCATCAGATCGGCAAACAGACGGCGGCGGAGGTCTTTGCCGGGAAAATCGTATAGCCCATGCTGCTTGTAGTAGCGATGGTCGGCAACAAACGGGAAGCGGAGGCCACCATAGATCTCATCTCTGAAGAGCTTCAGCGCGCTGATACCCAGGAAAGTACGCGGCTTGACGTAGCCGGTTTGCGCATACGTTACCAGTTTCTCAGCAAAAGCCTGCAGCAACTGGTCGATCTGTGCGGAGTCACCATACTCGTCCGTTACGACGCCCACGAAGTTGGCCTGCCCGAAATCGGGATAGACTTCGAGGATCTGCCGGAGATTTGCGTTTTGTCCTAACGGTCCGGAGACGATCATCGCCAGTTGGACATTGCGGAGCATGGGCTTGTGCGTGTTGAAGAAACTGCGATCGAAATAGGTCTTCCACCGGGAGGACAGGTAACGGTCCTTGATCGTTCCGGCCCACACGAGGATATCGGCGGTCTCGACTTTGTTCTTGTGGAATTCGACGAAACCATCTTTCCCGGTGTAGGCGCAGACGTTGTCGTATCCGCACTGCATGCAGCCCATGCAGCCACCCTTGATATCGACGTCATGCAGATTGATGACCTCCACTTCCCCACTGAAGCTGGCGCAGAAACGCTCCACCATCTTCGCCAGGTTCGTGTCCGGACCCTCGCTGTCGGTGACGACCAGGACCTTCTTACCGTTTGTACTGACCGTCCTGGTCGCCGGTCCCGGTGCGTACTCGATCGGACGAAACGAGACTGGCGGGTAATTGCGGATGGTGGGAGACTGCGTCGCGAGCGCATCGAGAAAATCCTGTGCAAAGAGGGTCAACTGCCACCGGCCGCGCTTCTCAAGCAAGTCCTGCATCTCCGCAGAGAAGCCATCGACGTAATGCATCCCCAGATCGTCGCAGATAGCGTTCATGTAGTTGTGTGCGGTGTGATCGTAGAAATGAATCGACGTAGTCAGGACCGCGGCATATTTGCCGGTGAAAGCATTCACCGCCCCCCGTTCCCAGAGTAGCTCGATGAAGCGCTTGTACTGCGCCGGCACGAGCATGTGATAGAGCGGGAAGCTCCACAGGACCCCGTCCGCCTCACGAACATCGTCGATGATCGCCTGGAACGCCTGCTCTTCGTGCTCGAGCTTCTTGATGCGCTGCGAGATATGGTGAACCACATACTCGTGATCCGGAAACTGCTTTTGGATGTACTTCACATACTGCAGAGTAACGCTGATTTCGCCCTTGGGGCTGCCGTTCAATACGACGATTTTCATTTGTCTGCCTCCTGATTCCTTTCACTTCTCCATCACAGCCGTGATGGCCACCAACCGTCCGTCATTCGGACTCCTCTTGCGTTTCCGTGTGTCCCCTCAAATCACCGAGCCGTGTCCCCCGCTGGTAGTACCGCCGGTAGAAATGGGTCAGCGTGGTGTACGTGAACAAAGCATTGACCGGTTTCAGCCGGATCGCCAGCGTGAAGACGGCATAGGCCAACAGCATCGATGCCAACCAATACGGGTACTGCAGGATAAACCGCGTGACTTCACCATCGAACGCACCCAGTCCCGGGACAAGGGTGGAGAGCCAGTTCATCAGCCACGCGCCGAACGGGATCGCCATCACGAAGTACAGCACGACTCCCCACGAATGCCCGGCCTCTACCGCCTGTCTGGGGCAATAGGCCATGCAGCGCATGCAGCTCTCACAGGAAAACGTCCAGTACGGCCGGTCTCCCCACATTTTGATGGCGTGGTTGGGGCAATTGTCTGCACACAGCGCACAGCCGTTACACGCATAGTTGGCGAAAAACAGCTTGGCGAGCATAAAGCGCCCAACCAGCAGGTAAAGAGCCGAGATAGGCAGAAGCAATAGCCCCAGAAACAGCGGGATGAAGCTCCGGAAGGCGGTCCGCCCGGACAGGACGGCTCCCAGGAAATGTTCCACTCTGGGACGAGTATGGGTTTCGATGTCCTCGACCGACTCCCGTTTCATCCCGGGATGCAGTGACGTCCAGTTGGAGGGCATATCGAAACCGGCAACGCCACGCAGGCGGTATCCCTTCACGGCGAGCAATAGCGCGATCAGATAGCCGGCGGTCCCTTCCATGCCGGGCAGACGGACTCCGAACGGGCGGGAGCCACCCCGGCTGGTCGCGACGAAGGCATGCGTTCCCCGGCCACGGGGCATGTGCGCCGCGAAGCGTAATATCGCCCACGGAGCGGTGAACCCGTGAGCGGGCAACAGGATGCCAACCAGTTGGTCCTCCGCATCCTTGACCTGAAGCGCAGGCCGAGCTGCCTCGTAGGGGATGACCCATGTCGATATTCCACGTTGCTCTGCGGCTTCACCCATCCATGTTGCCACACGGAAGGTATTCCCCGTACCGCTCATGAAATACAATATCGCTTGTTTGTAGACCATCGCGAACCTTCCTTACTCCCAGATCACCGCTAGCGGGC
This sequence comes from uncultured Anaerolineae bacterium, assembly GCA_964589015.1. Classification (GTDB taxonomy): domain Bacteria; phylum Chloroflexota; class Anaerolineae; order DAOTYC01; family DAOTYC01; genus CAZPTF01. Next base: position 6,375 of record CAZPTF010000069.1, on the reverse strand, counting down.
ACATGCGTCTGGGTTAACGCCCGAAATCGAGATACCCCCAACTTCCATAAATAACATCGCTCTTTTTATTAACACTGTTAACACATCGCAAAAAAGAGATCCTGCCACTGGCAATTGGCTATAACAGCTGGTGAAGGGCCTGCATCGCACGTCGGGCGAAATCCTGGGTGAAGTGCGGCATCGCGATCGTCATCGACACAATGCCGTGGACGTTCGCCCAGAAGAACGCACTGTAGTCGAGAACGTCTCCCGGCGGCAACACACCGGCCTCGACGGCCTCCTGGATCGCCTGCTGCAGCGCCAGAAACGCCGCGATGCGTGGCTGGCTCTCCCCTTTGCGGCGCGCCAGCAGAAACTCGGTCTTGCGCATGAACATCAGCTCGTAATACATGGGGTTCTCGAGCCCAAACCGCACGTACGCTTCACCGATCGCGTCCAGCTTGTCGCGCGGGTCCGTTTCGCTCTCCGCCGCAGCCTGCAGATCAGCGGAGAAGCGCTCGAAGCCCTGGTCCACCACCGCAAATAACAGATCGTCCTTGTTCTCGAAATAGTTGTAGATGGTCGTCGCGGAGTAACCGATGCGCTCGGCTACCTGGCGCATCGAGAACTGCTCGTAGCCACGCTCGAGAAACACTTCGCCTGCAGCGGCGAGGATCTGCTCACGCAGGTCTGCCTTGTTCTGCTCACGCCGCGCCTGGCTCGCCCGCCTCACCCGTTCGTCACGTGTCTCGGCCTCATCGATTGCACACATTGGTTAACTCCGGAAATTTGATTAACACTGTTAATTTCATTATAACCGATAATCGCTGTTTTGTCAAGGGGTCTTCGCACGAGTGTCACGACTTTGTAGAAAACACGCCGCCGACGAGGGCGACGTGCAGGAGACTCAGCGCAAATCACCCGCGCTTCAGTTTTTCCAGAAGGCTCTCGTAGTGCGAGGAGGTCGGCTCGAACAAGTAGTCCAGCGATGTGACGATCAGGTTCTGCCCGCCGATCTCGCGGAAGTAGTTGATCGCTTGTGGCAGCAGGTTCCGCTCGATCACGATGTTGGCCGCGAACCAGTTGGTCTCTCCCCAGTTCTTGGCGTAGACGCGAGCGATCGACGGTCCGCGTAGGCCGGCGAGCTGCTTCTCTTTGGCCAGCAGCCGGTGGATCGCCTCCTCCGATTCCGCCTGAACGTTCATCGTCACCGAGAGGAACTTCTTCGCGCGCACGTGGGCCTCGATCAGCTCGAGAATAATCTTGGCAATCTCCAGGGCCTCGCGATTCTCCTTCAGCAGACGCCGGTTGCCGACCAGACACGCCTGCGACAGGAGCACCGTCCCCTGGGCGATGCGTTTCAACCGGTTCTCGCGCAAAGTCGTGCCGGTGGTCGTCACATCGACGATCATTTCGGCGTATCCCATGTTCGGAGCGGCTTCGAGCGCACCATCGGCCTGCACCATCGAGAAGTGGTAGATGCCGCGGTCGTGCAGCCAATTTCGCGTCAGATTCGGGTATTTCGTCGCGATCCTGAAATCATCACCGCGCTCCTTGTAGAGCAGGGCCAGTTCCGCCAGATCTTCGAAATTGGTCACGTCGATCCAGTTGTCCGGCACTGCAAGGACCAGCTCGCATTCGCCGAAGCCCAGATTCTCGTGCATGAGGACGACGTTGGTCTCGCCCATTCCCCTTTCGGCGACGACGTCATACCCGGTGATCCCGAAATCCCCGGTGCCTTCACTGACCTTGTCGTAGATGTCACTGGCACGTTGGAACAGGACGCTGACGTTGGAAAGGGCCGGGATCGACGCATCGTATTGGCGCGGGTTCGGCCTGACGACCTTCAATCCGGCTCTGCTGAGAAAATCCAGCGTGGGATCCGAGAGCTCCCCTTTGCTGGGCAGAATCATTCTTACCGGCCTGTTTTTCGAGTCACGCATACTCATTTCACCTTCTTCAGGTAATCGACGGCACCATCCGTATCCACTTTGTGCTCGATACGAGTGCGCATGTCTTTCACGACCACCTGATTTGTCTGACGCTCTTCGGAGCCAACCACCACCACGAAACGGATCTGGCTTTTGTCGGCGTACTGAAAGCTGCTGCGCACGCTTCTCTCCCGGACGTTGAGCTCGGTGTGCAGGCCGCCCGCCCGCATCCGCTCGGCCAATTCGAGCGCATACGCACGATCAGTTACGGAGACCGGGATGACCAACACATCGACCGTACGCTGCGCATCCGTGATTTTCCCCTCGCTCTTCAGGGCGAAGTAAACGCGCTCCAGACCATACGAGAAGCCAGCAGCGGAGACGCCTTCCGGACCGCCCAGCATGACGACCAGATCATCGTATCTGCCGCCGCCACAGATCTGCCGGGACTCGCCATCCGTTTCGTGGTATACCTCGAATATGGTGCCGGTGTAATAGCGGATGCCGCGGCTCAGACCCAGGTCAAACCGGATCAGCTCCTGGGAGAGCTTATACTCGCTCAAAATCGCAGCAATCGCCTCCAACCGGTCCAGGGGCGCGCGCGAGATGCCATACGCATCCAGCAGCCTGCTGGCCTCACGCAGCACGGCGGATGGCTGGCCCGTCAGTTGCCCCAGATCGTGCATGAAATCCAGAGCCTTGTCGATTTGCGGCCACTGCTCTTGCCGTTTCATCTTGCTGAGCAGGCGGTCCACGATCTCGTCAGGGCTTCGCCGCCCGATCAGCTCGATGTTCATGCTGTCCAGAAGCTCGAGGACGACGGTGCGGGCCTCTTCCTCACTCAGCTTCTGCAACAAGCCCATCGGTGAGGTTGCCGGTTGGGCACGGTCCGCCACTTCGCCGGAGGCTTCCGCCGGCAGAAGCTGGTACAGCTCCCGCAGTCGTTCCGTGACGTACTGCTTGCCTCTCTTGCGGAGCCTTTCCATGTTGGCGATCAGGAAACTGACGAGGCGCTCGTTCAGCGCCAGGCCATCCAGAAACTCGTGCAGGATGCCAATATGGCCGATCACAATCCGGTGGTTATCCAACCCGACCTGGGTCAGTCCTTTGCTTGCCGCGTAAATCAGCTCGGCATCCGCCATGTCCCCGGAGGCACCGATCAGCTCGACGTCAGTCTGCGTGAACTGGCGGTAGCGGCCTGATTGGGGTTTCTCATAGCGGAAGACCGGACCGGTATGGTAGAGCCGCACAGGCAAAGGCATCCCCTGCAGGTTGTCGATGAAAGCACGGGTGACCGATGCGGTGATCTCCGGACGGAGCGCCAGCCGCCGGTTCCGGAAGAAGAAATCGTACAGGTTGGGCGCAATGTCTTCACCGGCTTTCTTCAGATACAGATCGGTGTGTTCCAGCACAGGCACATCGACCGGCCGGTACCCAAATACTTCCAGGTTGCTTTCCAGGGTTTGTCTGATCCGGCTGAAGTGCTCGAATGTACCTGGCAGCCAATCATTCGTTCCACGGACGCGTTCAATCTTGGAGGTTTCCATCTTTCCCTTTCCACCCAGGTACGAGCCGTCTGCTGCCAATCACTGACCGCCAGCCAGTTGTTCCTTGACGATTTCGTTCACCAACCGTCCATCGGCCTGGCCCTTCAGCTTGGGCATGAGCTGGCGCATCACGTTGCCGAGCTGCGACACGTCCGTGGCACCGACCTCGCGGATCGTCTCGCGAGCCAGCTCTTCGAT
>CAZPTF010000069.1:0-2620 GCA_964589015.1 uncultured Anaerolineae bacterium | reverse complement strand
GCGACACGTCCGTGGCACCGACCTCGCGGATCGTCTCGCGAGCCAGCTCTTCGATCTGCTCTCTGCTCAACTGCCGCGGCAGGTATGCTTCGATCGCCGCCAACTCGGCGGTCTCCTTGTCGACCAGCTCCGGGCGCTGCTGCTGGGCGTAGATCTCGATGGCCTCGTTGTGCTGCTTGGCCTGCTTGGAGATGACGCCGACGATCTGCGCGTCGTCGAGCGGCTTGCCGTGCTCGACCTCGGCATTCTTCAGTTTGGTAAGCAGCAAGCGCAACCCGGTCTTGCGATGCTCGTTCTGCTCGCGGATCGCCTGCTTGAGGTCCTGTTGAATTCGCTCCAGAAGACTCACGTTATCCCTCCTGATTGCTGCTCATGCATCACGCCAATCGCGGATCGCGCGCGACAGCTCATCTCGCGACACGACCCTCTGCTCGTTGCGCGACAGGCACTTCACGGTGACCTGCCCGGCTGCTGCTTCGTCCGGGCCAACAATGACCACGTAGGGTATCCCCTTCTTCACCGCATAGCCGAGCTGCTCCCGCAATGGGGCCGGATCGAAATAGACCTGTGTGTTGTGCCCGCTCTTGCGCAGCTCGACCGCCACTTCGAGCGATGCATCGACGAGCTCTGAGCCGAACACGGTGACCAGGACTTCAGTTGTTGTCGTGCCCACATTAGGCGGGAACAGCCCCAGTTCATCCATCACCACGATGATACGCTCGATGCCGATCGTCGTGCCGGTAGCGGGAACGCTCTGACCCAGGAACATACCGACCAGATTGTCGAAGCGGCCTCCGCCGGTGATGCTGCCGATGTTCGCTTCTTCCACGATCGTCTCGTAGATCGGGCCGGTGTAATACTCCAGGCCGCGTGCCATCGAGGGATCCAGCCGGTAATGAGTCTCCGGCACACCCAGCAAGTCCAAATAGTGGAACATCGCCGCCAACTCGTCGATCCCCTCAAGCGCATCGGGGTAACCCGCCAACTGCGCGCGCAGCGCGGACAGGATCGTCCGGTTGTCACCCTGAACCTGCAGCAACGCCAACATCCTGTCGACAGCCTCTACCGGAATCAGCTCCGTCACCGGCGCGTAAATCTCACGCAGAGCAGGTGTTGCGGATGCGATCAGCTCCCCCGCGACCGCCTGGAGCAGCTCCGGCTTGACCGAACCAGGTGCGGTCCGGGCAAGCGTATCGCGCAGAACCGGTTCCACCACGGCGGCCACATCAGCCGGGAAGGGGATGCGTGACGCAGCCTCCTCACCGCGATACGCGGGGTCGGCGACTTCCTCTAGCCGCAGTCGCGGGCCGATTTCGTCCAATGCGATCTCGCCCTGGAGGTACAGCCGGGCAACCCGGCGCATGGAATCCTGGATGTCCTGCGGCAGGCCGACGGACAACAATTCTTCGCGCACGCCTTCCAGGCCAATCTTCAGCAGTTTGTCGATCGATTGGTACAAACCACGCAGCACACTGTCGGGCACGCCAGCATATTGGCCGATGCCGTTCAATAATTTGCGGTTGTTGATATGCGTGGTGAACTTGCGAAAACCCAGCCGGTACAGAATGGTATAGATGACCGCGACCGTTTCGGCATCACCCAACATGCTGCTGCTGCCGACCGTATCGGCATCGCACTGGTAGAACTCGCGGAAACGTCCTTTCTGCGGACGGTCGGCACGCCACACCGGCGCGATGTGGTAGCGCTTGAACGGCCTGGGAATCTCCGGGTACATGGCGACGAAGCGACAGAGCGGCACGGAGAGATCGTAGCGCAACATGAGCTTCTCCCTATCGCCTCCATAGCTCGCCGAGTAGATCAGACGTTCCGCCTCGCTGCCGTACTTCCCGAGCAACGTCTCGGCCTTTTCGATGGCGGGCGTCTGAATCGCATCGAAGCCGAACGACTCGAACACCTCGCGGATCACGTCGATGACGTACTGCCGTTTCACCATCTGATCGGGCAGGATGTCGCGCATGCCGCGCGGGATACTGGGCTTCACTTTCTTGCTCACCGTTTATGTCTCCTTGAGGTCCATGCAGAATGAACGCGCGAGATGGTGAATACACCCTTCTCGGCGCAACCCTGCCGGAACAGAGTCTGGTGCGTTCACCCTACGGGCGCATTGTACAACAGGTTATGCGCCGGGTCAAACCCACCGGCGCTGAGTTGACAGGTTATTGTCGGGCACGCAAAAAAATAAGAGAAGACATGACACACCACATGCCTCCTCTCGACTTGGGGTGACCGACGGGGGTCGAACCCGCAACCTCAGGATCCACAGTCCAGCGCTCTGCCAGTTGAGCTACGGTCACCACAACAATGGGCTGATTATACTATGCTTCGGCGCAGAATGCAAATCAAGTGTGTGCGGGTGGAGGGGCGGCCCACCGGACACCGCCGCGCGGTCCAGCCCATAGTACAGCGGTTGCTCGTCGAGCACGTTCGCGGTGACCTGCGCCGCGCCACCACCGAATATCCCGCTGATTACGCCCGCCTGGATGGCCGCGCCCAGACAGCCCACAGGCATCACGGTGAATACCAGCGCCGCGGTCACGGACCCCACGACACCGATCGCTCCGCCTCTGAGTACCGCCTCCCAGAACGCCGGATCGTGCAG
>CAZPTF010000068.1:3301-14976 GCA_964589015.1 uncultured Anaerolineae bacterium | reverse complement strand
GGAACGTCGCCTGTGTTATGTTGGAATTACCCGCGCCAAAGATCGCCTGTTTCTGCTGTATACGTTCAGGCGTACCCAATATGGCGCGACCGAGTTCTCCGAGCCCTCGCGGTTTCTATCCGACATTCCGCGTCTCCTGATCGAAGGCCAGGGAGCGGACGAAAAGAAACAGACCGCCCGACAGATTGACCTCGGAATGGGCACCGGCCGGTATGTGAAACGAAGCGCTCCGGTTGCCACGCCGCCACCGGCCGCGGACCGACTCCAGCAGCGCTCTACGCTCGATCCCCAGTTCAAAATCGGAGACAAAGTCAAGCACGATGCCTTCGGCGACGGCACGGTCGTAGAGAGCCGCATGTCACGCGGGGATGAAGAGGTCACGGTGGTATTCAAAGGGCGTGGTATCAAGAAGCTGGTGGCCGGCTATCTGCGAAAAGTGAATGATTGAGAACCGCAGGTCAGGAGATCTGTTCGGGCTCCGTGCTTGCGCCCTGAGCGAAAAATCCCAAAGCCAGACAGGCCAACAGGAACCCTACGTAGTTCTCGTTGAAGAAGCGCGAAAAGAAGAAGAACACGAAGCTGAACAGCACATAACCATAGAGCATTGCTCCGACCGAGTTGTCTCGGGCGATTTGCCTCCAGAGCAAAGCGAGCATGAGGGGTATCCCGATGATTGCCTCCAATATCCAGAAGGGGAAATAGTCCAGGCGCGATGTGACCAGCTCGAGCGCCAAGATGAGGTTCGCGAGACCCCAACCGCGGATCTGGTAGGCGGTTTGCGCGGTGCCGCTGGACCAGTGCCAAATGTCATCGACCATGGCGCCGAAGTTCCAGAGAACGAAGGGGAGAATCAGGACAGCGGCTACCAGGACCGCGGGCAGCAGCGTTCTGCTGAGCGATTTCGTTCCGTGCGGTGATCGCTCGGCGGCCCCCCACACGTAGATCAAGAAGAATGGGAGCAGGAACCATGCGGTCGATTTGCTGGCAATCGCCAGCCCGAAAGCGATACCGGTCAGTATCCACTGCTGTCGCAGCAATCCGTATGCGGTGAGGACGATCCAGAAAAGCACGAAAGAGTCGTTCTGTCCAAAGATCAGGTCGTTGCCCATGATGGGATTGAGCCCCAGGATCATGGTCAGGCACAATTTGTCCGTTGGGTCGCGGGTCAGTTTTGGCGCGAGCCACAACATGACTAAGAATAGCAACAGATAGACGAACCGTTGATCGTACCATCCCAGCACGGCTTGCGCTGCGACCTGAAAAGGTATCGCCGAAACGAAAGTCCAGGGCAGATAGGGGAAGTGATAGAGCGCAGTCTTCAAATCAGTGCCCCAGTCTGCCATCGGGGTATCGACGTAATCCTCGACATACGGGTTCTTTCCGGCGATGATGTACCTGGTTGCCTCTTCCGTCTGGATCACGCCGCCATCGTGGGTGAAACTGGCCGGCCCTTGCAGCTGGCGGAGGTAGATGAGCATGCCGGCTTGTGTGACAACGGTCAGCAAGACGATCAGATAGATGAGAGCGAGTTTTGTGCGATAGACGGTGCGAGCGTTGAGCGATGAGCCAAACCAGTCAAACAGGACGTAGACGATGACGCAGGCGAATGTGCCCGTGATGAGCAACAGGCTGTAGGGATCGACCATCCAGTCCTCAAGCAAGTGCAGGCCGTTTGCGGACAGCACGGGTATCTTCTCGAGCAGTTCCAGCGGACGAGGAGCGACCAATCCGGCGATCGTGTCGATCCGGATTCGGGCAACGACCAAGACGCAGAGTAAGATGACGTCGAAGGCTCTTTTTTTCATGCTATCTCCATGGTCGAGCTGCTGCCCTTGACTCACTGGGCCAACAGAGCGAGATTACCAAAATCGCAGGATACTATTATAATTTAGAATCACGGAAAAGGCTATGCAGGACAAGGGGGAGTGCATGCGCATTGTTATTACCGGGCACTACGGACAACTGGGGACCGCTCTGAAGCAGCTCTTACAGGATCAACATGAGTTGTTCTTGATCGACGTGCCGCTGTTCGATATCACCGACCGTACGGTAATCGTACAGGCGATCACCAATTTCAGGCCGGACATCGTCATCCATACCGCTGCGTTCACGAACGTGGACGGCTGTACGCGGGAGCCAGACAAGGCTTATCAGATCAACGCGTTGGGGACGCAGAACATTGCTCTGGCGTGCCAGCGTGTCGGAGCGGCGCTGGTGTTCATCAGCACGAACGAGGTGTTCGATGGCGCCGCGACACAACCCTATCTGGAGTTCGACGCGACGAATCCGATCAATGTGTACGGGCGCTCCAAACTCGCAGGAGAATGGTACACGCAGATGCTTCTGCAACAGTTCTACATCGTCCGTACGGCCTGGCTGTTTGCCCCCGCTGGGAACAATTTCGTAAGCAAGATCATACATGCGGCGGACGAACGAGGTCAACTGACCGTGGTCGACGATGAAATCAGCTCACCGACGTACGCTCCCGATCTGGCACTGGCAATTGTCCGGCTGCTCGCCACGGAGGCTTTTGGGATCTATCATTTCACCAACGAAGGGATCTGTTCTCGATACGATTTCGCGGTGGAGATATTGAAAGGCGCCGGGCGTGCGCATATTCCGGTCCAGCCGATCAAGTCGGAACAGTACGAGCGTGTGTCAAGTCCACCACTGTACGCACCACTGCGCAACTTCTGTGGCGCGTCACTGAGTCTCACACTGCGTCCCTGGCAAGAGGCCCTTGAGGAGTATCTGCGACTTGAACACAGCGCGTGAGCTCGAGCTGAAACCATACCGTGGATATGCTGATTCAGAACCGCTGGTGTCCGTGATTATCCCCAATTGGAATGGGGCCATCCACTTGCCAACCTGTCTGGACTCCTTGCGTCATCAGACTTATGCACACTTCGAGACCATCGTCGTGGACAATGGCTCGCACGACGGATCGAGGGCTTTGTTAGCCAGAGAGTATCCGGAGGTGAGAACTGTCGCTCTGGACAGGAATGAAGGCTTTGCCGGAGGAGTCAATGCCGGCATCAGAAATGCTGGCGGAGATATCGTGGCTTTGCTGAACAACGACACGGAGACAGACCCCGATTGGCTCGCGGAGCTGGTTCTGGCGATGCAGCGTTACCCGCAGGCGGGCATGATTGCCTGCAAGATTCTACTTTTTGACCGGCGCGACACGCTGCATGCAGCAGGAGATTTTTACAGGACCGATGGTATTCCCGGCAACCGTGGTGTGTGGCAGAAGGATGCAGCCGCATACGATGCGGAAGGCGCGGTTTTCAGTCCGTGTGGTGCTGCGGCCGGCTACCGGCGCGAGATGCTCACCGAGACCGGGCTGTTCGACGAGGGGCTATTCGCGTTCTGCGAAGACGTCGATTTGGGCTGGCGGGGGCAGCTGCTGGGTTGGACGTGCATGTATGCGCCGCGCGCAAAGATCTATCACAAAGTCAGCGCAACCGGGGGCGGGGTTCTTGCCAGCTACTACAATGGCCGAAATTGCATCACCGTTATCGCCAAGAATTACCCCGCTGAACTTTACACGCACTACAAACGGCTGATCTGGGCGGCGCAGTGGCGGATCATGCGCGCTGCCCTGAAAGCGTGGCGGGGTGAAGCCGCGCGTGCCCGGCTCCGTGGGCAACTGCAGGGTGTGTTGGGTTTGCCAGCGCTCAGATCCGTGCGTCGCCAGATACAGGCTTCACGGCGTGTGTCCATCGCCTATCTGAATTCGATCTTGACGCAAGTTGACTAGCCTGCGCGATGACAGTATATTAGAGTGACCAGGACAAAGCATGCGAAGGAGGCTTCAGAAATCAGTTTTGGAACCCAAAGGAGATCGACCACTTCTGTCAATCGTCATACCGGCTTACAATGAAGAAAAACGCCTTCCTTCAAGCCTGGAACAAATCGCGACTTTCGTCAATGGACATTCCATCAATGTCGAGGTACTCGTCGTGGACGATGGCAGTCAGGATAATACTGCCGCCCTCGTGGATGAGTATCACGATCGCTATCCATTTGTCTCCGTTATTCGTAATCCGCACCGCGGAAAGGGTTACGCTGTGAAAACGGGTATGTTGCAGGGCTCTGGGGAATACCTGTTCTTGTGTGATGCCGACTTGTCCATGTCGATCGACCAGGTCCTCACTTTCCTGCCCCCGCACCAACAGCAGAACTATGACATCGTGATCGGCTCTCGCGAAGTTCAGGGCGCACGCCGGTTCGACGAACCGTCGTACCGGCATTTGATGGGACGAGTCTTCAACTGGATTGTCCATCTGTTTGCGGTGCGTGGCTTTCAGGACACGCAGTGCGGCTTCAAGTCCTTCAAGCGTACCGTGGCGCGCGATGTTTTTGCGCTGCAAACGATGGATGGTTTTGGCTTCGATGTGGAAATTCTGTTTATTGCACAGCGCAAAGGCTACCAGATCTTCGAATTGCCGATTGACTGGCGGCATGTCTCCAACAGCCGGATCAGTCCGCTCAAAGATACTTTCAGGATGCTATGTGATGTCCTCCACGTTCGTTGGAACGGTTGGCGTGGCCTGTATTCAAATAAGGCATAACGATGTATCAGGGCATAAATTTGGGATAGGGGTACTATTGACACCCGCCGATTTATATGATATTCTGATGTAAGCAGTAGATGGACGTTGTGTGAGTCTGTCGGCCGTACTGCGAATCCAGAAGAAGAAGGGAGGTGAAAAACATGTTTCTCGCTCGTCGTGAAGAAGGTCAGGGTTTGGTAGAGTATGCGTTGATCCTGGTTCTCGTCGCCATCGTGGTGATCGCGATCCTCGTGCTCCTGGGGCCTATCGTCGGCAACGTGTTCAGCACAGTTGCGGCAAGCCTATAATTCCGAGTCTTTCATTTGTATTAGTCAGTTCAATGGCCCAAAGTCCCGTCAATCGACGGGACTTTCTTGTTGTCTACCGTGCTCAACTGTGGTAAAATGGGGACATGTTCCGGATGACAGCAAACAAGGAGACGACGTGTGAGCGAGAAAATTCTGGTTTGTGTTGCGTGGCCCTATTGTAACGGAGATCTCCACATCGGCCATATCGCTGGTGCCTATTTGCCAGCGGACATATTCGCCCGCTATCAGCGCATGTGCGGTCACGATGTCCTCATGGTTTCCGGGAGCGACACCCACGGAACCCCGATCACGGTCAGAGCTGAGCAAGAGGGTCTGACTCCACGTGGCGTGGTGGACCGCTATCATCCGCGTTTTCTGGATACGTTCATCAAACTTGGCATCGCATTTGATCTCTTCACGGAAACCGACACGGAGAATCACTGGGCTGTCACCCAAGACATGTTTCTACGCCTGTTGGAAAAAGGGTACATATACAAAGACAGCATGCAGGCACTGTACTGCGAGCATTGCGAGCGCTATCTGGCCGATCGCTACGTCGAGGGAACCTGTCCCCATTGCCACTATGAGGACGCACGCGGAGACCAGTGCGATGAATGTGGGCACACGCTGGATGCCATCGAATTGATTTCGCCACGCTGCAAATTCTGCGGGCGGACGCCCGTCATTCGCGAGACCGAGCACTTTTTTTTGGATCTGGGACAACTGGCCGAGCCGCTCGTCGAGTGGGTCGAAACCCAGAAGGAACACTGGCGGACCAACGTCTACAATTTTACCATCAACATGCTCAAGGAAGGCAACCTCAGGGGACGTCCGATAACCCGAGATATCCTGTGGGGTATCCCGGTGCCGGTTGAGGGGTACGAAGACAAGCGCATCTACGTCTGGTTTGACGCGGTTATCGGTTATCTCGCCGCCAGTATCGAGTGGGCGAAGGACTTTGACCAGCCGGACGCATGGGAACAATGGTGGAAACAACCAAGCCGCAGTTACTACTTCATTGGCAAGGACAACATCCCGTTTCACACCGTTATTTGGCCAGGGATGCTGTGGGGGTACGGCGCGCTGAATTTGCCATACGACGTCCCTGCCAACGAGTACTTGAATGTCGAAGGCCGCCAACTGTCTAAGAGCCGGCGCTGGGTCATCGAGGCGCTCGACTATCTGGAACGGTACGATGCGGACCCGCTGCGTTACATGCTGTCGGTGAATGCCCCGGAAGGGCGCGACGTGAATTTCACCTGGGACGAGTTCGTGCGACGTAACAACGATGAGCTCGTGGCGGCGTGGGGTAACCTGGTTAACCGCATGCTGACGTTCACTTACAAACACTTCGATCAGCAGGTTCCGGCACCCACAGCGCTCGATGAAGCCGACCAGGCGATCTTGGCGCGCATTGAGGCAGCCTTCGAGCCTATTGGCGAGCTGATCGATGGCTGCAATTTCAAAGCTGCGATTACTGAGGTCATGGCGTTGGCGCGCGAAGCGAATCGTTACCTTGACGAGAAGGCGCCGTGGATTCGCATCAAGCAGGACCGGCAAGCAGCGGCGACCAGTATATACGTCACGCTGCGTGTGATCGACTCGCTGAAGACGCTCTTCTACCCGTTCATGCCCATCTCGTGCAGCACTCTGCATCGCATGCTGGGTTACGAGACGGACATGCTTGGACGGCAATATGTCGGCTCGTTCGACGAGGTCGAGAAATCGCACATCGCGCTGTGCTACGACCGTGAGGACACCGAGCTCGTCTGGAAGCCCAGCGTTCTGCCTGTCGGGCAGCAGCTGCGCACGCCGCAACCGCTGTTCAAGAAGCTCGAACCGTCCATCATCGACGAAGAGATCCGCCGGATGACGGGCGGGTGAGCCGTTTCCCTTTGACCATTCGCAAACCCTCGCTTCATTGTTCGCAGTGACCATCGCGAAGCGAGGGTTACTTGTTCCAGCCTGGTGTGAAGTTTGCGGAGGTACAGAGATGCCCGAGAGACGGGTGGGGCTCAATGCCCTGCTTGCGATCATCGTCCTGTGTTACCTGGTGACGGGTGCGGCATACGCCTGGCTCACCCCAATCTGGGAGACGCCGGACGAGCCGGCGCACTACAATTACGTTCGTCACCTGGTCCACCACAAGAGCCTCCCCGTGTTGGAGGCGGATGACTACGATTTCGCCTACCTGGAGCAGATCAAAGCGGCGCAGTTCCCGCCGGACATGTCCATCGATTCCATCCGCTACGAATTCCACCAGCCGCCGCTCTATTACGTTCTCGGCGCAGTGCTGGTTGCCCCTCTGCCGGAAATATGGTGGCCGCTGGTGCTCCGCATGCTGTCGGTGGTTTTGGGTGGGGTGTTGCTGGTCGTCGCCTATCTCGTAGCCATAGAGATCTTTCCGCAACAACCCGCCTGGGCGTTGGGGGCGGCAGCCTTCACCGCTGTTGTCCCCATGCATGTGGCGATGACCGCGGCGGTCAATAATGATACATTGGCGGAGCTGTTGCTGGGTCTCGTTTTGCTCGCGTTGGTCCGTCGCGTGATCCGCATGCCCGTGGCCGCCGCGTGGCGGAGCGATGTCAGTCTGGGAGTGTTGATTGGTCTCGGGCTGCTGACCAAGACGACCACGTACATTACGCTTCCGCTCGCGCTGATCGTGATCCTGACCCCTTCAGTCTGGCAGTGTACCCGAAATCCAGCCGTACGCGACCGGGTGTTGCCCTGGAAACGAACGCTGGTTTCGGTGGCACGGGTGTTCGGCATTGCGCTGGCGGTGGGTGCGCTGTGGTTCGTGCGTAATAGTCTGACGTACGGTGGTTTCGACATGCTGGGGATGGGACGGCACAATTCGATCATGCTCGAACAGCCCCACACGGCGGATTGGCTGGCGCGTTTGGGCTGGGGGGGATTGGCGCAAGCGTTTGTGCAGACGACTTTCCGCAGTTTCTGGGCCCAGTTTGGCTGGATGGGTGTTTTGATCGACGAGCGGCTCTATTTGCTGCTGGGGTTGTTCTCGCTGCTCGTCGTGGCCGGCTTCATACTGTTCCTGCTGCAGGATTGCGGAGGACTGCGTCTTAACCAGAAGCTGGCGTTGGGAACCCTCGGGCTGTCGTTCCTGTTTACCGCGATGTCCTACCTGTGGTATAACATCCAATTCGTTCAGCACCAGGGGCGTTATCTCTTTCCCGCACTGCTTCCACTGGCACTCGGCACAGCACTGGGGGTGTGGAAATTATGGGACCGGCGCTATGCCGGCTATTTGGCCGTGGTGATCGCTGTGATCGTTCTGGGGGTACTTGCACGCGGGTGGCTTACGGGTTCGAGTAACAAATGGTTGATCGCGCTGCTTGGGGGAACGGCCATCACTTTCGGGGTGCGGACCCTACTGCCAGCTTGCTGGCAAAAAGGCTTCTACGTACTGACTTTTTTGGGGTTGTGGGTGCTTGATTGGGTATGTCTTTTATTGTTCGTCGTACCGTATTTTCAGTCATAAATGCTGAGCGGACGGCGCATAGGAATTGCTGATGCTCGCGATCAGTCAGGACCAGATGGAGACGATCCTGCGGCACGTCCGCTCTGCAGCTCCCCTGGAAGCGTGTGGGTTGCTGGCCGGCAGGGGGGCAACGGTCCTGCGCGTGTATCCGCTGAGTAACGAGGACCGCAGCGAAGTTTCATATCGTCTCAATCCGGAGGAGCAGTATCACGTCTTCGTAGAGATTGAAGCACAAGGGCAACAACTCATTGGTATCTACCATTCACATCCGCAAACGGTTGCCTACCCGTCTACCCGTGACATTGAGGCGGCCTATTATCCCGAAGCCGTCTATCTGATTGTCTCGTTGATAGACGAGACATCGCCGGAAGTGCGGGCTTTTCGCATCCGGAATGGGGACGTGCAGGAAGAACAACTTGTACTGTTTTCGGACAAGGGTCACTGCCCGGATAACAGGACCGATCACTCCTAACCATCCGGCCGGATGGTTTGTTCCCTTTCCGGACCGACAGAAATGATGCGCGCCGGAACTCCCGTCGCCTGGGTGATCGCGTTCAGATAAGCCAAGGCGGCTGGCGGCAGGTCCTCGCGCTTACGCACGTCCCGGATGTTCTCATCCCATCCCGCGAAGCGCTCATAGATCGGCTCGCACTCGTTCAATACGCGGGGGTCTGCTGGGAAATGATCCACCCGCTCACCGCGGTAGCTGTAGGCGATACAGATCTTGAGCGGATCAAGCGTGGTCAGCACATCGAGCTTCGTGATCGCGAGTTCGGTCAATCCGCACAGCCGGACCGCATACCGTAAAGCTACTAAATCCAGCCACCCGCAACGACGCCGTCGTCCGGTGGTCGTGCCGAACTCGACACCGCGTTCCACGAGGGCGTCACCTACGTCGCAATGCAGCTCGGTAGGCATGGGCCCGGCGCCCACACGCGTTTGATAGGCTTTCACCACGCCGATCACCCGATCGATCCGGTTGGCTCCGATGCCCAACCCGCTCAGAACGCCTCCCGTCGCTGGCGAAGACGAAGTCACGTAGGGGTAGGTCCCGTGATCCAGGTCGAGCAGCACACCCTGTGCTCCCTCGTACAGGATCTTCCTCCCGTCCCGGTAGGCTCGATCCAGGAACAACGAAACGTCGTCCACATAGGGGGCCAAGCGACCGGCATAGGCGACGAATTCCTCGACCATTGCGTCTACATCCAAAGCCTGCGCCCCGTAGACGCTCTCGAGCCACACATTCTTTGCCTGGGCCTGTGCGCGCAACTGCTCGGCGAAATCGGCACCGTGTAGTACGTCGAGTACCCGCAAACCGCGCCGCGCCGCTTTGTCCATGTAGGCTGGACCGATACCCCGGCGCGTGGTGCCGATGGCGGCTTTGCCCAGCTTACTCTCCGCGGCGCCGTCCAGCGCGATGTGATAGGGCAGAATCAGGTGCGCTTTGCCATCGATGCGCAGTCGTTTCGGGGACACATCGATGCCTTGTGCGGCCAATTCGTCCAGCTCCGCGAACAGGCTGCGCGGGTTGATGACCATGCCAGCGCCCAGCACACACGAAATCCCCGGGTACAGGATACCCGACGGAGCCAGGTGGAGTTTGAATGTCTGGCCAGCGGTCATCACGGTGTGTCCCGCATTGTCTCCACCACTGAACCTGGCCACGACGTCGGATTCGCTGGCCAGCATGTCGGTGATTTTCCCTTTTCCTTCATCGCCCCACTGGGCCCCCAAAATGGCTGTCCCTGCCATCACATCACCTTTCTTGTGAAGAATTTCTATTGCGCTATATTTTACCCCACGCGGGGCCTATGCGCAAGCCCTTCCGCGGCGTACGCCATCACTCACCGAGGGTGACGGTCCCGATTTCCACTTCCTGTCCCAACCGCGCCATCGAAGGCCAGGCGTACAACCCAGCGGTGAGGGCGTATTCCCCGGTCGCCTTCGCAGGCACTTGCAGGACGTGCGCGTCCTGCAGCGTCTCGCCCGGCTTCCACGCGGTCGTCGGGTAGTAGGCGCCACCGAGCTGATGGTCGTCGGTGACCACGGTCTGCCCGGCGTCGTCCACCAGGTGGACGTACGACGAGAATTCGGTCGTCATCGGCTGGTCCGCGCTCCAGAACAGCACGATCTCCAGTGTATCCGGCGTCGGGTAGCTCACGTCGTAGCCGGTCAGGCGAACCACATCATCGAAAGACGCAGCGAGCGCGTACTGTGGTGGCTGTGAGCCGTGTGGCGCGATGATTCTCACGACCGGTCCGCTCGTCCCGAGGCGGTATTTCAGCTCCAGTCCCGGCATCGGTTTGACCAGAAAAACGGGACGTCCGCTGTCCAGTGCACGGTCGATGACCTGGGTCACATCCTGATACCCCGGTTCGCGCACGATCAGAGGAAACATCCCGAGCCAGCCCGGCTGGAGGCCGTCGATGTACTGAAAATACCACATCGGCATGATCTCGTCGCGGTCGTTGCTCACCAGGACTGCATCTTCGGGCAAATCCTGGGCGAGGATGGGTTGCCAAAAGCGCTCGGCCTCGCGATTGCTGCGCTGGTTGACCGCTGGAAGCGTGCCTGCGAACACGTACAGGGGCAACGCAAGACTCAACAGAACGAGTAGCGCACCGGCCCAAGCCCGCCGGACCGCGCGTCCCGCCGGAACGCCGGAGATGAAACGGGCAAGCTCCCAGACCGCCAGTCCAACCCACAGCACCCAGATCTGGTAGGTTGGGATGAACAACACGTAGATATCCCCGATGAAGTACAGCAGATTGAACACCACGTATGTCAGATAGGATACCGCCGTCAAGATAACAAAAGGCCAGGCCCGTCGCCGAAGGCTGGCGAGCACGCCGATTACACCCAACCCAACTCCCACCCAGGTGAACTGCCGGGCAAGCAGATCGATTGCCATGACCAACCGGTCGCTCGTTACCGGCCCCTCCCCTAACTGCCCACCAAAGGCACCCGCCATCACCAAGTCCAGGAAACCGCCTACACTCTTCTCGTAGAGGACCAGCGTATGGGAGGGGGCGATCTGGATGTCCACGTAAGGCGCGTGCGGAGCGCGTAAAGGGATGTAGAGATAAAGGAGCTGTGGGAGAAGTAAGGCTGCCAGCAGCACCGGAATCGCGCGGGACCACGGAAAGCGCGCCCGTCTCGTCACGTACCAGACAAACAACGCCAGGGCCGGGAAAAGCAGTACAATTGTGCGATGGTGGGTCAGGCTGAGTCCGCAGACCAACGCCAACAACGCGAACCACCTCTCCGTCTGGCCATCGTCATTCGTGGTGCTGGCCCACAGACGCAACGCCA
>CAZPTF010000068.1:0-3201 GCA_964589015.1 uncultured Anaerolineae bacterium | reverse complement strand
TCACGATGTGGCTCCATACCCAGCCCAGCATGGTGTAGAGCGGATAACCCGTCGGATGTGTGATTCCTGCAATGTATGGGACAAACTGGAATTCGCCGGCGTCCGCCATGAGGACGGAGGGTGCGACCGTACACGCATACAATGCAAAACCTGCACATGCAACGAGAACGGTCCAGATCACGTCTGCTCGGTTTCTAAGCCATGCTGCCATAGGCACAAATCCAACATTCAATGCGGGGTTATCAAGTGGAGGGATTATAACACATCACTCAGTCTGAGTAAATCGTGTGTGGTTCCGATTTTCACCGTCTG
This sequence comes from uncultured Anaerolineae bacterium, assembly GCA_964589015.1. Lineage (GTDB taxonomy): Bacteria > Chloroflexota > Anaerolineae > DAOTYC01 > DAOTYC01 > CAZPTF01. Next base: position 2,889 of record CAZPTF010000068.1, on the reverse strand, counting down.
ACGATAGGAGTATAATACACACGGGATGACCCAGTGCGATAAGAGATAGGAGCATCCGATTATGCAAGCAATGGTTTTGCAGTCACCACGGTCCATCGACGAGAATCCGTTGGTCCTGATCGACGTGCCAGCGCCTGTACCGGGCCCCGGGCAATTGCGCCTGCGCGTGGATGTCTGTGGTGTGTGTCATACGGATTTGCACACCGTAGAGGGCGAGTTGGAATTGCCCAAACTGCCGCTGATCCCGGGACATCAGATCGTCGGGACCGTGGACGAGTCAGGTGCTGGGGTCACACGTTTTCGGCTTGGTGACCGTGTCGGGGTGGCGTGGCTTCACTCGGCGTGTGGGAAGTGCGATTTCTGCCAGCGTGGGCTGGAGAATCTGTGCCCGGATGCCAGGTTTACGGGTTTGCACGTCGATGGCGGCTACGCGCAATATGCGCTTGCAGAGGAGCACTTTGCGTATACCATTCCGGAACGTTTCTCGGCTGAGGAAGCCTCGCCCTTGCTCTGCGCGGGAATCATCGGTTACCGCGCATTGCGTCTGAGTGAGATCAGGCCGGGTGAGAATTTGGGACTATATGGTTTCGGGGCGAGTGCACACATTGCGCTGCAAGTCGCGCGCCATTGGGGATGCGCGGTCTACGTGTTCACACGTGGGGAACATCACCGGCGGCTGGCGGCCGAATTGGGAGCGGTCTGGACCGGCAGTGCGCAGAATGCCCCTCCCGTCGCGATGGACGCCAGCGTGACATTCGCGCCGGTTGGGTCACTCATACCGCTGGCGTTGCGCCACCTGCGTCCCGGAGGGACGCTGGCGATCAATGCGATCTACATGACACCGCTCCCCGAGATGCCGTACACAACGATCTACCAGGAACGCACACTACGCAGCGTGACGAACTTCACCAGCCAAGATGCAGTGGAGTTCCTCAAGATTGCCGCTGATGTTCCGGTTAGAACGGAGGTCGAATTGTTCCCCTTGTCCGACGCGAACCGGGTCCTCCAGAAATTGAAACGCAGCGAGATCCGTGGCGCTGCGGCGTTGAAAATGCCATGAACGTGATGACTCGCCACAGCCGGCGTCGTCTCCTTGTTGGAATCACCCTGCTGACCTTTCTCACCATCGGGTTGCCGGATGGGATACTGGGCGTCGCCTGGCCTTCGATTCGCGAGACGTTTATTCTCCCCTTGGATGCGATGGGCGTATTCCTGACCGTTTTCACCGCCGGGTTTCTCATCTCCAGCTTCAATAGCGGCCGGATCATTTCGAGAATCGGGGTTGGACCGCTGCTGGTCATCAGCAACGCGCTGGCCGGGTTCGGGTTGGTCGGTTACGTGGTTGCACCGTCTTGGTGGGCGATGGTCGCGTGTAGTTTCCTGGTGGGCCTGGGCAGCGGGACAACGGACGCCGGCATCAACACGTACGTTGCCGTCAACCACAGCTCACGCGTGATGAACTGGTCCCACGCCTGTTTCGGGCTGGGGGCGACCATTGGACCGGCGTTGATGACCACGATCTTCGCACTCGGCTATTCCTGGCGATACGGGTATGCAGTGGTCGCAACGTTGAGGGCACTACTCGCGCTCGCTTTTGGTCTGACTCTCTTCCACTGGCGTGGCTCGACAGCCGAACCGGGCGAGCCGGTGACGGTGCATCCCCGAACGAGTGTGTCCAGTACCTTACGCCTGCCCATAACCTGGCTCAGCATTGCGATGTTCCTGGTGTACACGGGGATCGAGCTCACCGCCGGGCAATGGTCCTACAGCCTCTTCACCGAAGGGCGGGGAATATCACCTGAGATCGCCGGGCTGTGGATCAGCATCTATTGGGGGAGCCTCACGGCAGGGCGGTTGCTGATCGGATTCGTGTCAGACCGCATCAGCGGCATCCGGCTGATGCGGCTGTGTTTCCTGGGGATGTTCTGCGGCGGAGTGCTGCTTTCTTTACGCGGTTCCAGCACGCTGAGTTTTCTGGGGTTGGCGCTTGTGGGGTTTGCCTGTGCACCGATCTTCCCATCGTTAATTGGGCTTACGCCCGGGCGGGTCGGTGCCTTGCACGCGCCGAATGCGATTGGTTTTGAGCTCAGTGCAGCCGCGATGGGCGGAGCGGTGCTGCCGGGACTGACGGGGGTCTTGGCGCAGAACGTGGGACTGGAGGTGGTCGGCCCCGTGCTCGTGGTGTCGGCTATCGTGATATTCGGATTGCACGAAGCCGTCGTCCACATGGCAACTTCGCGCCAGCCCGGAGGAACGCTCGTTTGAGTGCCGTGTCCGCTCTCTTGCAGAGAAGGTAACTCGTCCGCTACTGCCGGCGCAGCGACTTTGGGATACGGACCGAGAACCGCCCCAGCTTGACGTCGTAGGCGGTTCCGCCGCGCCACTCGGTGGTCTGGTAGATACCCTCGCCGCCAACCAGCCGCTCGAATCCGGACCCGACTTCCAGTAGAAAGCCTCCATCTAAGGGTGTTTCCCCATGCCCGGGAAAGACCAGGTTCGTATCCCAACCGATGGCATACAGCCATTTCGCTGTCTCGATATACTGCCCCAAATCGGACCCGTCGCGGTGAGCCTGCAGCAGTCCGGTATGAACGGTGTCGCCAGTGAACAGCATCCGGTTGGTCTCGTCGAGCAAGCAAATGCTACCCGCTGAATGGCCCGGAGTATGCAATGTCTCCAGAATGCGCCCGCCGCCGAGGTCTATCGCCTCGCCGTGGCTGAGCAGATAGGCTGCCTGCGATGGGGCGATCCGAAGCGTGCCCGTACGAGATTGAGGCGGAAGATACGACAGCTCGTGGGGGTTTTCTGTGAAATGGGCGTGCATCTCGGCCGCCGATATGCCGGCCTCGAGCAAGTGGGCTTCAGCGGAGTGAATTGCAATGGTGTCGA
>CAZPTF010000067.1:0-15272 GCA_964589015.1 uncultured Anaerolineae bacterium | reverse complement strand
GGTTACACCTGCATTTGCGCAAGCGCCGACTGAGAAGCCCGTCAAGATCTATCTGGTTGCGCATGCGGCGTGTTCCTTCGACTCTTTCTGGTGTGTTGTTGAGCAAGGTATCGCAGACGCGAAAAAGGACCTGAACGTAGACGTGACGCTCATTACGCCCGATCAGTTCAATATCGAGCAGACCGCTCAGGATATTGACCGGGCGCTGGCTGCCAGCCCCGATGGGTTGGGCGTGACGGTCACTGATGGTGTTCTGTTCGAGGAACCCCTGATGCGGGCAATCGACGCTGGCATCCCTGTGATTGCCTACAACACGGCTGATGCGCGACCTGCGGGTGAGCGGATTCCATACCTGACCTACATCGGCCAGGACGAATACTTGGGCGGCTATCGTGGCGGCAAGAGAATGATTGACGCCCATGGTGGCAAAGCCGGTGTGTGTGTCAACCAGCAGGTTGGTCACGTCGGCCTGGATGCGCGTTGCGCCGGGTTTGCTGCTGCGCTCGAGGAAGCCGGCCTGAAATCGGAAGTGCTGTCGATTTCTGACGACCCGTCCGAAGCCGCTACGATCATGGATGACTACATGACCGCAAAGCCGGATGTGGATCTGTGGCTGACCCTCGGCCCCAACGGTGCCAATCCGTTCTACACGTTCATGGATAACGCCGGGTTGAAGGCTGGCGATATCTTCCACGGCACCTTCGACCTGGGTCCTGAGATCGCTGCCAAGATCAAAGAGGGCGTGACCGATTTCGCCATCGATCAGCAACCGTACCTGCAGGGCTACATGGTTGTCCAGTGGCTGGCGTGGATCAATCGCCTCGGCCTGTATCCGGCCAATGACATCACCCTGACTGGGCCTGGGTTCATCGATCAGGGCAACCTGGAGATCGTCGAGGCGCTGGCCGGCACGTACCGGTAAGCCTCGCCGTAAGTTAGAGCGAAATCTGCTGGAAGGATGGGGAGACGAGCTCTTCCCATCCTCCTCATGGATGATTCAATCAGCAAAGGTTGGTGTCAGCAATGTCTCTGAATTTATCCCAAAGCAGCAGGAGGGTGTTCGTTGAGTGCAACGACAAAAAACTCAAAAAGCAAACACATTTCGTTGGGTGACTCGCCCATTGTTGCTCCGCTCATTACTCTTGTCTGTGTCCTGATCGCTTTTACGCTGTTTGTTCCCAATTTTGGAACCATGCGCACCGTTTCCGCCTTCACCAGTGCGGCTTCGATCAGCGCTATCGTCGTGATCGGCGTGACGCTATTGATGATTTCGGGTGAGTTCGATCTCTCGGTTGGTGCCATGCTCGCTATGGGTGGTTACGTTTTCGCCATGAATGTGATGAGTGGCCGCTCCCCGGTGTTTGCGGTAGTGTTGGCGTTGATTGTCACCTCGGTCATGGGGTTTATCAACGGGTTGATCATGGTGCAAACAGGAATCCCGTCGTTCATTGTGACCCTGGGCACGCGCTCGATCTACCGTGCCGCGGTTTGGCTTGTTTCCGGTGGTCTTATGCTGCAAACGACAGACAAATTGCAGGTGTATGATACGCTTAGCGGCAGATTGGACATCATCAATGACCTCTTCAGCCGTGCCAACTTCCGCGTGGTTACGGTGTGGGCACTTATTATTGGAATTATCGTTCAGATTCTTTTGACCCGCACCCAGTTCGGGAACCGGGTGTTTGCCACCGGTGGGCATCCAGGTGCTGCATTGGCACAGGGTGTCCGCGTCAAGTCGGTCAAGGTCGTGTGTTTCACCATATCGGGTCTGTTATCCGGTTTCGCTGGGATCCTGACGTTCAGCCAGTTCAAGACCGTTTTCGTAGCCACCGGGACCGGTCTTGAGTTGACGGCGATCGCTTCGGCGGTTGTCGGTGGGACCCTGCTGACTGGAGGAGTAGGCAGCATCTTTGGCGGCTTGATCGGGGTCTTGCTGATCAACACATTGCGTTCTGGCGTTGTCCTCATGGGGCTTCCTTCGGACAACTTCGAGGCAATCGTGGGCGTGACGATTATCGTGGCGTCGATCATCAACGAACGGGTCCGCAGACGCAGCTAAGTTGAAATACGATAGAATGAGTTAAGGAGGGTCGTGATCTCATGCAGAATGTTTCGGGAAATGATACTCCCTTAGTCGTAATGAAGAACATCGTCAAGAAATTCGGTCGCGTTACCGCACTGGAGGACGTCGATTTCGAGGTGGCGCGCGCCGAAGTGATGGCGTTGTTGGGTGATAACGGCGCAGGCAAATCCACACTCATCAAGATCCTGACCGGAGTGCACACGCCGACCAGCGGCAAGATCATTTTCGACGATGAAGAAGTTCAAGTCCGCAGCTCACAAGATGCCCGCGCACTGGGTATCGAAACGGTGTACCAGGACCTGGCTCTGGTGAACACGATGAGCATCGGACGTAACTTCTTCCTGGGACGCGAACCGGTACGCAAGATCGGCCCCATACCGTGGCTGGATATGCCCAGGATTTCCGACCAAACGTGCCGTTCACTCGCTGACATCGGTATCAATATCCGTTCCGCTAATGACAAGGTCGGCAAGCTTTCCGGTGGCGAGCGCCAATCGATTGCCATTGGCCGAGCAGTGCATTTCGGCGTGAAATTGCTGATCCTGGATGAGCCGACATCGGCGCTCTCGGTTGCAGAAGCGCGAAAAGTGCTGGAATATACACTCAACGCAAAAGAGCGCGGGCTGTCGGTTATTTTCATCACGCACAATGTTCACCACGTCATGGCCGTTGCCGACCGCTACACGGTCATCCGGCATGGCAAGAGAGTGGGCACTTACAACCAGGGGGAGATCTCGTTTGACGATCTGTCCGATCTGATCACCGGTGAACGGGAATGCTAGCCAGCCGGAGGCAGCTCGCGAAACACGCAGCAGTTGCTTGTTCGGCAGTAGTGTCCGGAAGACTGGCAATTTCGCCAGGAATGAATATGAGGAGTGTGTGTTTCCATGAACTCTCGTGAACGAGTTGAGTTGGCGCTGAATCATCGCCAACCGGATTGCGTGCCGTTGGATCTGGGGGGGAGCGCTGTGTCCGGCATGCACGTCAGTTCGGTTTATCTGCTGCGCCAGGCGCTGCATCTGGATGAACCGGGTACCCCGGTCAAGGTTGTTGAGCCATACCAGATGCTCGGGGAAATCAAACCCGATCTGCTGGAGGTTCTGGGGGTAGACGTGGTCCCGGCTGAGGCGTCGCGGACGTTTTTCGGTTTCAGAAATGAGGACTGGAAGCCCTGGACTCTGTTCGATGGGACGCCGGTGCTCGTCCCTGGTGCGTTCAACACGGAGCCTGAGCCGAGCGGCGATATCTTGATGTACCCGGAGGGCGACAAGTCGGCGCCACCCAGCGGGCGGATGCCATACGGTGGCTTCTACTTCGATACGATCGTCCGGCAGCCACCGCTCGATGAAAATACTCTGGATGTCGCAGACAACCTCGAAGAGTTCGAGCTGATCTCGGACTGGGAGCTGAACTACCTCCGCGAGCGTGTCGAGTACCTCTACAGTTCGACTGATAAGGCCATCTTCGCCAGCATCGGCAACAGCTCGCTGGGCGATATCTCCCAGGTGCCAGCCCCCTGGATGAAGTATCCCAAAGGCATCCGCGATATCGAGGAGTGGTACATCAGCACGGCCAGCCGGCCCGAATACGTGCGCAAGATCTTCGAGGTCCAGACCGAGTTCGCCGTCGCTAACCTGGCGAGGTTCTACGAGGCCGTCGGCAGTAAGGTGTCGATCATCTACATCAGCGGCACCGATTTCGGCACGCAGCGTGCGCCGTTCATCTCGCGGAAGACCTATCGCAATCTCTACATGCCCTTTCTGCAGCAAATGAACGATTGGGTGCATGCGAACACGCCGTGGAAGACGTTCATCCACACCTGCGGCTCGATCATGCCGCTGCTGGAAGACTTCATCGAGAGCGGGTTCGATATCCTCAATCCGGTGCAGTGTTCCGCGACCAATATGGACCCGCGTGATCTCAAGGAGAAATTTGGGGAGCGCGTCACATTCTGGGGTGGCGGTGTGGATACCCAGCATACGTTGCCTTTCGGCACGCCGGATGATGTCCGCCGTGAAGCACGTGAACGGATCGAGATCTTTGCGCCGGGTGGCGGTTTCGTGTTCAATACCATCCACAACGTCCAGGCCCGCGTGCCCATCGCGAATTTGCTGGCGCTTTTCGAAACAGTGCGTGAGTACAGGAGCTACGGTTGAGCAGTTGTCTCCTGAAACCCTGGATACGCTCCTTTGGCGTTTGCTGATTGACCCGCGTTGTCGAATTAGTGACGATCGGATGGGATAGAGAGTGTGGCTGAAGCTGGCCCGCTGTCTATCCTTTTTGTATCCCCGCGAGGCTTTGAGCAGGGCCTATCGCGTTCACTTCCGCTGGAGTGGGACCCTTAACGTCACGATAGTCCCTTGATTGGGGGCCGAGTTGATCGCTAGAGAGCCTCCGATGAGTCCTGCGCGTTCCGTCATGTTCAACATACCCAGACTACCGCGCATGGGGTAATCGCACTGGACTGCACCGAGATCAAAACCAAGCCCATCGTCTCTGATCGTCACAACGAGTGTGTCGTGGCCATCCATGCCGAAATCTATCCAGGCATGGGACGTGTACGCATGGCGCTTGATGTTGGAGATGGCCTCTCTGATGATATCGAAGATGGCGCGCTCGGTCCGCGGAGCGAGCCGGGTCCGCAGGCCGTCCATTCGCAGGCTGATGTTCATGTTGTCCATCTGATTCAGGCTATCCACGTAATGTTTGAGGGCCGTCTCCAGGTCGTGAGATTCGAGAAGGATGGGCCGCAATTCGAACATCAGATTCCGAACCTGGTTGATCGTCCGGTCCAGTTTCTGCCGAGTTCCCTCTAACTCGATCTTCGCTTGTGGTAGATTGATATCGATCAGGCGCAGAATGTACTCCAGGTTCATCGAAATACCCGCCAGCCATTGCGCCGGCCCGTCGTGGAGGTCCCGTGCCAGTTTTTTGTGGATGTCCTGTTCGATGGTGGTCAGTTGTTGCCGCTGGAATCTGAGTTTGTTGGCCATGCGCATATTGTCGATGACGATCGCGGCTACGCTGGCCAGTGCGCTCAGGACATCCAGATCGACATCGTCGAAGCATCTCCCCGTTGTCTTGTTCAGAACTTCGATGACGCCTAATACCGCTTGTTCGGTCATCAGTGGGGCAGCGATTAAGGACGTGGTGTGGTGTCCCAGGCTCTCGTCGATCGCACTGCAGAACCGCTCATCGGAACGCACATCGGGGACGATCAGCGGCATGCGGTTGGTGAACACCCAGCCCGCAATCCCTTCGTCTGAAGAGATCCCCGTGCCCTCGAGCTGAGCACTTATCTCGGGACTGGTGACGCGGAAAACGAGTGCACTTCTCTCGGTATCCCAGATCAGCAAAGAAGCCGTGGACGCCTCGAGCATCTCGCTAGAGACTGCACAAATTTTGCGCAAGAGCCCTTCGGGTTCGCTCTCGGCAAGCATCTCCCTCCCTACGCGGGGAAGTGCTTTGAGTGCGGCTGAACTGCGAATCGTGTCCAATTCATGCTCTCTTCTGACAAGGGTCCGGATAACGTCCGACTTGAGTCCAGCTTGACGCTGGCCTTCCTCTGTAACCCGACTTGCCAGTGACTCAGGTATCTCGTTTGCCTAACCATGAACGGAATCGACCGAAGCGATGCCCGGGGTCCTTTTCGTCTTCTGCTGAGGCGGATTGTGTGTCTTCTCCGTCTGCGGTTGCCGGACTGTCTGTCTCATCGTCCGGTACTTCGGGTGAGACAGCCTCCGCGACATCTGTCTCGGATATGCTCTCTGTTGAACCCGTCATATTGGCGGCCTCGTTGCCTTCAATATCTGGGAATTCTCCTGTATCGCTGTCCACTGCTGGTGTTTCCTCGCTGGCGACATCGTCGCGATCAGGCCACCACGAGCCAAAGCGTGCTGGTGCGTCCTCGTCGATTGGGGCCAGGCTATCTTCCAGGGCCGGGAGGGTAGCGAAGTCTCCTGCTGGTGTTCCTTCACCCGCGTCCGAAATCAGCAGATCGGACTCGAAACTGGAAGGCGAACTCTCCGTGCTTGGCGCCTCTTCCATCCACCACAAGTCGCTCGCTGAAACGCCTTCTTCTCGTGCAGTGCTCGCGGCGCTTTCTGAAACGTCCGTTTCCAGGTCTTGACTCGAGAGGGCGGGAGCTTGCTCCTGCTCGCTGGCTTCACCGGCCCATGCCCAGGGATCGCCTTGCTCCTCGACCTGTTCTTCGCTTACCAGCGGGGCCGGTGTGTCTGGCTCTATCCCGAAGGTCCAATCAACCTCGGGACCAGTCGCGGAGGCGTCTCGCGTGGCATCCGCCGGTGCTATGGAATACTCGTCACCTTCAATCGAGAGACCCCACTCGGCGTTTGGCTCTGGCTCGGGTTCGCTGATTGGCAGTGCTGCCTCCGTTGGCGTAGCGGCTGGCGTTTGCGGCGTTACGGAATCGAGGATATCCAGCTCGTCCACGGGAGGAACGCCCAGCGGTTCTTCTGGCATCGGCAGCGCAAATGTCGCTTCGGGTGGCGCCAGGACGTCCCCATCCAGTGTCTCTGGAACCCCGTATAGCTTACGTAGTTGGCGTTGCAGCGCGTCGTTGTCCGTCATCAGATTGGTCGGCGTGTCGGTCGTGTTGCGCAATGCATAGAGCCCTCGAATATCCCAGGTGGCGGAGATGATGCTTTCGCTTACCGTGGTTCCTACCTCACCGAGCTTGCCTGAATAGCGGGTGGTCATCTCAAGAGGGGCGAGAAGAACGGACTTTCCCACATAGGTACTCCCCGTTTCCCCCAAAATGTTCCGGCCAACAAGACAGCTCTGCGCTCCGAAAATGAAATTCTCCTGTACACGCGCTGAGAAGGCGTTTCGCGCTTTCAGGAAGGATTGTTCACTGGTTGCGGCCAACAGGTTGGCGATGAACAACGCCCCATTGTTTGTCAATATACGCCCGTTTTCAGGGTACAGAACATCTTGCCCAATCAGGATGCCGAGCCGGCCAAAATCGGTCTCGAAAACGTTCAACCCGTGCATGCCAGGTTGGCACAACTGCTTGTCGGCCATTCCCAGATTGATCTTGGACTGTTGTCCAATTACCTCACCGGCTGGACTGAACAGATAGGCGGTGTTGTGCATTTGCCCGTCTCGACCATCGGGCAGATAGATACTACCCCCGACGATATACATACCGTAACTGCGGGCGATTTCGGAGAACGTCGAAAAGTAGGCGTCTCGGATTGTGCTCTCATGCTCGATGACTGCATCGGTAAGGCTTTTGCCGATCCCTCCCAATGCGTCGGCGGCTGAATCTGCCGCGCGACCTACCATACGATCGAACAGTGAAGGCTTCTTCCCGACTTGCCGCTCGGCAACGCGCAACAGAGTCCGTTTGAAGCCCGGGGCGAGCGGCGGTGCGAGCAATATGCCGCTCAATTCGGGAAAGACGACGAGATGCGACTCCTTGATCTTGGCAAGGCGCATGAAGCGCTGAATGTCGTTCCGGAATTCATCGTGAGTCTCGAAGATACGGATTTGTTGCTGGACACAGGTTGCGATGATTTCGTCCATATATTATCTCCTCAGTCCATGGCGACCGCTGATCTATCCTCATTATAGCATGTTTGCCAGAAAGCGTCTATTTATGTGTACCAGAGGCGACGTGAGTCCGCAACGATTTTGGGGCTGCATTCCGAACCCCGTGCATGTTTGCCGCCGGATCGTGCTATCCTGGAACCTATTCTATGGCAAGAAATGGCTCACGTCAAAAATGCGGCTTGCGGGGGGATGTGGCCGTTCCGAATTGTGCGTTGCATTACCAGGGAGGCAACTCCGCCGATCCCGTCTGCTGCGCGTATCGATCGGCTCTACAGCGCACGATGCTAGCGACAAACCAGCGGGACATCATTCAGCCGAATCCCAAATCCGTCGGGCAGATCGATCTTCGTCTGGATGGGTGGGTCGAAGTAGGTGTAAAAATCGTGCTTCTCTAATATCTCTTGTCCGCGGACGCCGCGGACAAAGTGCACGAACTTGACAGCCAGTTCGGCAGACTCTGCTGAGGTCGATGCGCTGCTCAAGGCATAGATGTAGAGCGGTCTGATCAATTCCGGAGGGTAGTTGTCCGGGTCGAAATCCTCCTGCATTGGATCCTGCGGAGGATAGCCATCCCGTTTAATCCGGAACGTATTCACATAATGCTTGGGCTGATCTTTGAGCCAGCTTGCGCTCACCCAGACCAGCGATCCTGGTGTGCTCAGCGCGAGATCCAGGCAGTGCGTTTCGGATTCACACTGGATAAAGTTCGAACTGAATTCGTTGCTGCCGGTTAGTTTGGTCAGTACCAAATCCGTCGCACCACTGTCCGGGTCGGCGATCACATTGATTGGATGTTTTTCCCTGCCCAGTTGTTCCCAGTCTGTGATCTGGCCTGTCAGAATACCCTGCAAGTCCTGCATGGAGAGAGGCGGATTGATGTCGTTGAGATGCCCAACGAAGGCGATGACATCGTAGCCGATATCTGCAGCGCAGCGCACGGTGATGCCCTTTTCTGCCAGTTCCGCCAGATCAGAATCGGAGAGCGGTTCCGTCGCAATGAAGACGGCCCCCTGTTCGGATCCGGCAATCCGCTTGCCTTCGACTTCGTCCATGGCTAAGATTTCGATGTCTGGGTGTTGTTTGAATTTGCCCAACACCGGGATGTCGCGGGCTGTGCCGACTTTATCGTTGAACGCCTGAATCCACGCTTCCGAAATCCCCGTGTCTTTGTCCAGCAGCGTGTACGAGCCCAGCACGCTGAGCGAGGGACTTGGGTATATGCGGTGCAAGACCGGATAGACCAGCACTTGCGCTTCGCTGAGGTCGGCGATGGCTCCGAGCAATGATCCCAGCAACGTCGCAGAAAAGAGCAGAAGGGCAAGATGTCTTCCCTGACGCTTCTCCTGCTGTTCAATCTGCATGATTTCTTTGGACGCTGCATCGTCCGGCTGTTGGTCCGCTGGATGTGCTTCGTTCATACTGCGCTTCCTTCTCGCTCAGTTTGCGTTTTGCCCATCCCGATTATAATAGATGCACACTATGTCGTCAACTATTAGGAGGATACAAACATGGCATGGAAGAAAGTTCCCCCTGAGTTGGTAGAATTTCTTGCTTCAGCACTGGCTCCCTTTGGGGCTGATCGACGAATGATGTTCGGCTGCCCGGTGTATTTCCTCAACAACAACATGTTCGTAGGAGCTCACGAGGACAACATCATGCTTCGCCTCAGTCCGGAAGATCAAGATGAGTTGCTTGCGGAATTCACAGAGGCCATGCCGTTTGCGCCGATGGGCCGCCGCATGAAGGAATACGCTTTGCTGCCACCTGCTCTCTACCGTGACGAATCTGTGTTCGAGAAGTGGTTGCAGCGCTCATTTGCGTATGTGTCCTCACTGCCACCCAAACAAAAGAGGGAGAAGAAAGCCAAAGCGCGCAAGTGAGTTGAGACCTGTTCAGGACAGGTGAGATGATTTTTGTTTTCCCATCTCATTGTCCTTCGCAGGGTATTTCTTCGCGCATTGGAGGTGTGCTTGATGTATCGAATAAGTTGGTTTGTTCGAAAGCCGTCAAGGCTACTTCTTGCAGTGGTGTTGTTTGCTGCTGTCATGCAACTTGTGCAATTGGGTGTATTCGCCCAGGAACCATCGGCTGACCCACCGATAACCGAACTGTTTATTGGCGAATGGCACATCATCCAGGATACCACAGGTAACTGGGTTTGGGTCTGGGGCGACGAGCCTGCCGTATCGGTTTCTGAGACCATCTCAATTCCGGAGAAGCAGTTTTCCGCGCAAGGTCTGAGCTGGAGCCCCAACTGTGGGATGGCACAGGTCAAAGGCTACATCTACGACAGTGCTGGAAATCCTGTCAACGGAATTCGCGTGAGACTGTGGTCTGATGAATGGGAAGGCGCCATATCGCTGGTTTCTGGTGTGGGGATCACTTATGGCCCCGGCGAATGGGATATCTCACTGCAACGCGGGCAGACAGGGCGTTTCTATCTGTCTGTTTGGGATTGGCAGACAGGACCCAACAGCTATGTCCCGGTCGATAGCGAGATCGTCGAATTGGACTTCGATTACACGGTGGAGAACTGTGAACCGGGTGGCGGAGGGCATCAAGTTGCCGAGGTAAACTTCATCCGAAACTACTGAGCGACACGTTGCCTCGCGAGCTTTGTGCTGTAGTGCGTTATTCGTAGAGATTATTGGGGTATGTTTAGACAACAGCGCTCTTGAGGATGAGCGGGCAAAAGATATGGGCGCCGTTGACAATGAGCGTGGTTTCCCAGATCTGGGTGTTCTGCCCTGGCGCACTGATTTGCACCTGATCTGCGATCGCCGCACGGTCTGCAGTGACTACGAGCGTCTCGTAAGTGACAGTGACCGTACCGCTGGCCGTTACACTCCCGGTCCAGTGCAGCGTGGGAGCGCCGCTATCGTCGGCGACACCGGACGTCGCCGCCATGCTGCTCGACTGATATGCCAGGCCGGCGGGCACGGTGCTGGTCATGGTGGCGGCGGTGAGCGGCCCGGTGATGACGACCGAAAACGTGATGAGGTCGTTTTGCTCGGCAGCTTGCGGGGACGCATAGATCCCCGCTCGTGGGGAGGGTGGAGTTGCATTGACGAAGTTCTCCCACGCATTGTCGATGAAGTTGTCCGGGTTTGTCGCAAAGACCTCGGTTGAATAGGCGTTGGCTGTCGCATTGGGATGAGAATCGCCGGTCGCGCCACCGTATTCTTGTTTGAGACGGTTGGGGTGGCTCGCATGGCTGTCCGGATAGGCCAGCACATCGAACCAGTCGAACACGGCCACGTTGTGCAACCCGGGGTGCGCTGTGTTGTAGCTGTTCAGCCAGTCAGTCTTGAGCCAGTTGTTGAACAGCCGCGCGCGATGGGCGTTCGCATCGGTCGTGGAGCTGTAGTTGAGCGGAGGCGCTGTCACCGGGATGAAGAGCACATCCGGGTTTTCCGCGAAGATGTCCTCCAACGGCTTGTAGTTGAGTCCCCCGTTGCTGTAGGTGTTGCCCGGCCCGCTCGGGTGGCGGTAAACGGATTTATAGTTGGCCAGCGTCTGGGTGCCGTCGAATGGGCTACCGGGTTCCGTACCAGCAGCGGTCACGTTGCTGATAGGATAGCAACTCTTGAACATCACGATCCTGTTGTAACCGGTGGCTGCTCCGTGGGCTCTGATCCCCCCAAGGTAATCATTGAACCAGCGAATCCAATGATTCATGTTTGTGTTTTCGCCGGGCGTTGGCCCCAACGAATCAGCACGTCCGGAGTCAGGCGACAAATCCGTCCCGTAGGTGATATCGTTGCGTTCGTCGATGTAATCCTTCGCGAGCAGCGCGTTGTGCAGATCATTGCCCAGCCAATTGCTGCCGCACGAATGATGGATGAATAGCAGATCGTCGGTGCTCGCAGCGGGGTCATCCCCGGCCTGTCCGCTGACGCAGGACAGCGGAGAAGCGATCGTTCCCCACAGCAATGCGCACGTCCCGGCTGTAACCAACAACATTCGGATCAATCTCGACTCTCGCATGTGCCTGGTCTGCTCCCGCTGAATCTGGCGTTTCTCCCGCATTATATCCAGTGTAGCACACCCACGCGAGCGTCTCAATAGGAAATTGGTCATGCAGCTGTTTGCTGTTCGTCGAAACAGCTAACCCCTTCGTGGGCGGAGGTCTGGCTGGACAAGCTGCTCGTGAAGTCCGGCCTTCCCATGTTGTGCCTTCGTCCACAAGACGATCAAAATACTTCCGAGGAGCATCGCGCCTATTCCAATCAGCCCGGCTTCCGGTCCAAACATGCCACCGGTGACCAGCGTATCCCCTCCCTGCTGTACGCCAATGAAGCTGAGATCGCGCTGCATGCCGCTTACCGGAAAGCCGAAAACGTTGCCCTGAAAGAAGTTCCACGTGATATGGATGCCAATTGGGATAGCCAATTCACCCGTTAGCAGGAAGCCCAGAGCCAGGAACAGGCCCGCCAGAACGATATTGAACGTACTGATTGCCGTGGCGTTGGGGTTCGCCGCATGCAGATACCCGAACAGTGCGGATGACAGCACAGCGGCGAGAATGATTGCCCCTTTCGTCCCGACCAGCCCGTGCAGTCCTTCTGCCAGGTTCTTGGTCTGATATCCACGGCTGAGGAGTTCTTCCTGAATACCGACAGCGATGAAATAGAACAGAGCGAGCACGATACCCACGAGAAATGGTTCGGTGCGCGCAGTGGGTGTCAGCAAGAACCCGCTGACTGTGATCCAGCCCGCGGCCAATTCGCTCACAAAGATACAACACATCAGGAATGCACCCAGAAACAGACCGAAAGCGAGGTCTTTCCACCATCGCTTGGTGAGGCGAAATCCGAAATCCACAAACTTGCGCCGGTCCAGAAACCGCCCTGCCAACCAAACGCTTCCAAGGGTACCTATCAGCATCGTGAATCTCAGGAGCGGCATGACTTCGGGCATCTCCTCCCAATCGGCGGATGCCGAAGTCGCCGGGCCGCCCGATAGTATCGTCGTCCCAATCATACTGAGCAGCGGCAGGGTGGTGGTGAGCAGGATGAATAATAGCGTCTGCAGCACAAGTCGCCAAAACGTACGGATACGGTGTTGCTGGCTGTCCCAGAAAAGCCGCTTGAGCATGAAGTACCTCCAGCGCAGGGCGCAATAGATGCTGCCTGTCTGAGTTCACGTGTTGGTGATGTTCTCGCCGTTGCCCCGTGGCGGCAGCTAAACGCTGCCGAGGACAGATTAACATGAAAGTCGTTTTGAGGCAAACCCAGTTCGACCACGAGCCTGTGCGCCGGGCGATTTTCCATCGGATCGAGTGGAGCTCTTCATGCACTTGGGGAATGGCGGTGCACGAGAAATGGAAACTCTGGCCAGAACGTTAGCTGCCTCTCAGTACCATGAACGAGGAGTGGGTTGTAACTCTCCCCACTCCTCTGAGTTCTCGTCCGTTCTACGTGGCATCGCGTGACGCTGCTGCGCTTCGCTAGGTGTCCGCTTGGGCGCTCGGCTCGGGCGTTTCCGGCGGAACCGGGATTTGCGGACGCGTCATTCCGGTGGTGTCGCGCGTCAGCTTCTTGCCCAGATCGGTGATGGAGTCTTGCAGAATCTGAACGATGTACTTGCCATTATGCGCGAAGGCGCCGGGGTCCTTGGCCACATATTGGTAGTTGTAAGCGGCTCTGAGCAAACGCGGTGTCCATGTCGCGTAGGCATTGTCGGACCGCACTTCGTCAGCGTTCGTTTCACCATCACCATTGGTATCGGTGAAGAAATAGGGGTGGGTGTGGGCATCGTAGACGGCTGGTGTTCCGGCTACGTTCGCTGCATACTCCTGAATGGCGGAGTAGAGCATTTCGTGCAGAGTCTCGATCTCTCCGGCGATCCCTTCATCCGGGTCACCATCACCATCGAAGTCGAGATTCGACATGTTGATAATCGTCAACTTCTCCGTACTGTCGACTTTAGGGTGGCAGCTTCCGCACTCCTCTATCTTGATTTCAAGAGTATGAGCCACATGGCAACCGGTGCAAGTGTCGAAGCCAGGTACATGCGCGAATGGGCCGTTGTAAGTCTGTCCGTCATATTCGTACGCCCCCCTCGCTTCGGTTCCAAAGCGTGTCGCTCCGGCTGCGAAATAGTGGACATTGAGGAAGCTCAGACCGTCGGAGACGGTATCGTCGTCTTTCCCGCTCACGGCGGCATTGACGCTGACTGTCGACTGGCGGCCCTGGTGGCAGTTCATGCACAGGTTGGTCGAAGCATCGCCACCGTCTAGGACCGCCCCGCTGGGGAACCTGACACTTTTCACGGGGTATACCGTGTAGGTTTCCAGTGAGTCGTGACAGGTTGCGCACAGCAGGCCGTTATCCGGAGGCTGGGAGATGGTGACCCCCTCTTTTATGAACAGCGGTAGCCCTACGCCCGTGTGGCACTTGCTACACGCAGCCGGGACCACGCCATCGGCGTCCCAATGCCGGAAAGCTTCCTCTGAACCGGCGAAATGCCCGTGATCGATGCGCCGGGCGTTCGCGAGGTCGATGGGTTGCGTAAGCGCCTGGTTCAAGTCTGCGATGGAATCGTAAAGCAGTTGGATGATATATTTCCCACCGTGGGCGAATGCTCCCGGGTCTTTGATGGAAGTCTGGTAATTGTATGCAGCCTTGGCGAGTCGCGGGGTCCAGCCTGTGAACATATTCTCTCGCTGCGCCTCTTCGTCATCGATTGTACCGTTCTCATTCAGATCGAGGAAGAAGTAGGGATGTGTCGTTGGACTGTAGACGACGGCTGTTCCGGATATCTCCTGGGTGTAGGTCTGCATCGCGCGATACAGCATGTCCTGCAATCCCTGAATCTCGTAATACACGCCTTCGGCCAGATCCCCATCGCCGTCGTAGTCTACGAGCGATCCCTGGCTGCGGATATCCTTGGCGTTTTCTTTGCTCACGACTTCTGTGTGACATTGAGAACAGTTGTCCAGGCGGAGCGCGAGGTTATGCGGACTATGGCACTCGATGCAGGTATCGTACTCGCGGACATGTTCGAACTTTGCGTCGTACGATTTGCCGGGATACTGGTAGCCGCCCATCGCCTGGGTGCCATACATGGTCGCTGCAGCGGCGAAATAGTGGATGTTCGTGAAGCCCAGATCTGTGCTCGTTGTATCCGGATCGCTCAGACCCGCACTGGCGATCGATTCATCGACGGTATTGCTGGCGGCCCGCCCCTGGTGACACTGTATACAACGCGCCTCCGCCCCCAAACCGCTGATTTTCAGGCCGGATGGCATGACGACGCTATTCATGGCTATTGCCGCCGGGTTGTGACACGCCACACAGGTGATGACACTCCCGGCGGGAGCCGCCTTGTCCACGACCAGCGCGGCAGAGCCGTCGGCGCCGAGGAAGTCCAGATAGCCCGGCGTGCCGTGACATTTTGCGCACGTGACGGGCACTTCGGGCGGGTCCTCTTCGTCCCAGTGGGTGAAGGCTTCCGCTTTCGCATCAGCGTGTCCGGAAGAAGCCCAGGATTCGAGGAATGGGACTTCAGGTAGATTTTCCGGGGCCGGCGTTTGTGCGAATGCGCTGTATGCCAACCCAAACATCAGCAGAACAAAGACTATAACGGAGATTCTTTTGATGTTTATCATGGA
>CAZPTF010000066.1:8064-15523 GCA_964589015.1 uncultured Anaerolineae bacterium | reverse complement strand
CGTGGAGACGCCCGTTCCGCTGCTCTCCGCAACCCCTGTACCCTCTTCCGCCGCCACGATGCCCACCGACGTTCACACGGCCACGCCGCAGCCTGCGGTGCAAACTCTTGTGCCGGGGACGCAGACCGCAGTTTCGACGCACACAGTTGTTGCTGCAACGGCGGCCCAAGCGCCGAGCACAGCGCGTCCGCTGTCGTCAGCGGAGACTGTGCTATCGGCCACTGTGAGTCTATCGACGCCGCGCGGGACGACGGAAATCGCGGCGGCGACACCGAAACCCTCCAGCACAAACGCGGCTTCGCCAGACGCACGCGGAGTCGCGTCACCGACCGGCGCACGAACGGTGACGCAGACCACTGTCCAGGCGCTGGTACCGACGATGACGCCGACCCGCATCCCGTCCGCGACACCGACGAATTCGGTGACGCCGTTGCCTACCTGGACGTTCACCGTGACCTCCACCCCGACGCATACGGCAACGCCATCGGCAACACCTTGCGTAGCCGACGCAGTTTTTGTCGCCGACGTCAGCGTCCCCGACCACGTGGAACTGAAGCCCGGCACGCAGTTCGATAAGACGTGGCGCGTCAGGAATGCCGGCAGTTGTCCCTGGGAAATGGGCTACCGCCTGGTTTTTTCCGGCGGCGACCAGATGGGGGCGAGCGATAGTAAGGTAATTACGGACACGGCACCCGGCGGCACAGTGGACATCACGGTGTCTATGACTGTTCCCGAGGAGCCGGGCACGCACAGCGGTGAGTGGCGTCTGGTCGATGCACGTGGCAAGCCGTTCGGTCATCTGCTGACGATCGTCATCCAGGTCCCCGAGCCGACACCAACTTCGACCGCCACGCCTACGTTGACGCCCACGCCTACAGCGACGCCGACCAGTACCTCGACGCCGACCGATACGCTGACGCCGACGGTGACGCTCACAACGACGCCAACTAAGACATACACGTCGACACCGACGACAACGGCTACCATGACGCGGATGCCGACGGCCACGCACACTTCTGCACCGACGTTCACACGCACGCTGGCTCCGCTGCCGACCTTGACCCCGAGTCCGACGGCGAGTCGGACAGCAGCGCCGACAGATACGCCTGAACCGACTGCTTCGTTTACGGCCTCACCAAGCGCGACTGCGACGACGTCCCCGACACTTACTTCGACCGCTACCCCAAGCGTCGAACCAACGCCCTGTAAGGACCATTCATCCTATGTGGCGGATGTGACCATTCCCGATGATAGTCTGGTCAAGGCTGGCGAACGGTTCGAGAAGACCTGGCGAGTGAAGAATTCCGGAACCTGTACGTGGCAGTCCGGTTACCGGTTGGTCTTCAGCGGCGGCGAGCGCATGGGCGCTGCGGAAAGCCAACCGCTTCCGCACGTTATTGCTGGTGCAGAGGCGGAGGTCACTGTCCCGATGATCGCGCCTGAAGTCGAGGGTGGTTACAGAGGCGAGTGGCAAATGGAAAACGCGGCGGGCGAGCGTTTCGGCCAGAAGTTGACAGTCGTGCTGCGCGTGAGCTCGCCCGGCCCCCCACCGATTTCCACGGCCAACGCTGGACAATTGCGTCTGTCGCGTCTGTTGGAGATCGGGAGTGGTGGGGTGAGCAGTGTGTTGTTCTCTCCGGAGGGTGATGCGTTGTTCTTCGGGACCGCGGATGGTTCCGTGCAGATGATGGGATTGGCGGAAGGTTCGTCTACCCGAGCCTTCACGGGGGCTACCTCAACTATCAATCAGGTCGCGCTCACAGCGGATGGTACGCTGCTCGCCGCAGGAGCGGGCAACGGTGCGGTGTTGCTGTGGCGGGTTGCTGATGGGCAGTTGCTGCGTACCCTCGAAGGGCATACACTCGCAGTCAGAAGTGTGGCATTTTCTCCCGATGGTGAGCTGCTCGCGTCCGCAGCGAACGATGGGACGGCGCGGTTATGGCGTGCCAGCGCCGGAACGCTGCTGCATACGCTCGCCGATTTCGTTCCGAACGAGCTCGTGACGCAGCTGGCGTTTTCTCCGGATGGGCAATTGCTGGCGACTGTCTCCACCTATCCCAGGTTGCGTTTGTGGCAAGTGAGTGATGGAATGCTTGCCCGCACGATTTCATCGACTTCTTCGGCGTTCGCGACCGCTTTTTCACCCGTGGGCACGGTGGTCGTCACCGGCTCAGTCGACGGTAAGATTCGGCTCTGGCAGGTGACCGGTGGGACACTGCTGCGGACGCTCGAAGCGGATACCGCATCCGAGGTACGTGCAGTTGCTTTCTCCCCGGATGCCGGGATGCTGGCTGTGGGTGCTGCGGATGGTACGGTGCGCGTCTGGGACATCGTTGCCGGCTCCCAACTGGCCGGGTTGCGTGGGCAAGGCGCTGCCGTGACCAGCGTCGCATTCAGTCCCGCTGGGCGCATGCTGGCTTCGGCCTACAGTGATGGCTCGATCCGGCTGTGGGCGGTGCAGTAATCCGCTCCTTCCGTCAGACGCCGATGCCGCGTGCGTAGAGCAGCCACATCCCCAGAATATAAACGCCGATGATCAGGAGCGCGTCGATCTCGACGAAGAACAGCTTTCTCTCAGCACGCGCCAGGCTGCTGATCAAGCCCATCGCGGTCATCAGGATCACGAGCATGCCGGCCAGGGAGAAATCGGGGTCGATGTCTGCCAGGAACCGCCCCTTCGTATAGAATACGTCCGTAAGCCCCAGCGTAAACATGTTAAAGATGTTGCTGCCAAACAGGTTCCCGACAGCCAGATCGTAGGCCCCGAAGCGGACGGCGGCAACAACCGTGACCAGTTCCGGCAGTGATGTCGTGATCGCCAGCAGGGCGGCGCCAACAAACCCGGTTTCCAGTCCGGTTTGTCTGGCGATATCGACGCTGCTCCCGACCAGTTGCGGGGTGACCGCGACCAACACCGCAGTTGCGATAACGAAGCCAATGATCGCCTTCGCCAGGCTGGGTACATTCACGTCCTCCATCTCCGGATCGGTTGGCTGTGGAGCGGACGAAGGATTGTTTCCCTGAATCAGTCGAACGCCAATCAGATAGGCGGCTATGATGAGCAAGCTGTCCACACCTATCCAGCCAATGCGCAGGTCGATGTCGGACATAATGAACAATATCGCCATTCCGGTGAGCAGTATCCCCAGAGTTGCAGTGAGCGCATGTTTCATGCCCACCCGGCGCAAGATGGGAAATGGGGCGGTGAACAGGTCCAACCCGGCGAGCAAGCACATGTTCGCCATCCCGCTGCCGAGCATGTTCCCGGCGGCCAGGTTGGGTACGTTCTGCATCAGCGCGTTGATGGTGGTCAGGAGCTCGGGCAGCGATGTGGCGGCAGCCAACAACAGGGTGCCGATAAACATGCCGCCTAACCTGGTGCGCACAGATATGGCGTCGCCGTATTCTGCCAGTTTCACGGCGGCAAATACAAGGATTGCAGCACTACCGAAGAAAATGAACCAGGCGATCACGTATTCCTCTCTTCTTTATCGTCCATGGGGACACCTTTGCTTATCGTCAAGGGCCAGGCGGCCAGCACCCCGCTGTCGGGCGTGTCCAGGTTGCCCACAACTGCTTCAACTGTCTCCAGACATTGGCGGGCGATACGCTCATTCTTCACAATGGTGAACAGCGTGTAGTGGTTCTGCTGTTCGCCCTCTACATAATGCCCGATCGCAAAACGGGCCGGGATGCGCTTTCGCTGCACCCGGCGCCGGTTGATCCCGGTGGTCTCTACGATGGTGACGCCGCTGACGCCGATTGTCTCCCAGGCATCCAGCACGGCATCCAGCAGACTGGGATCATCCAATACGAACATAACCATGTACATAATGTCGTCCTCCTGACTGTGAGGCTCTCCTCCTCACCCACCACAGCGCTGGGTGAAGAGTCGAGCCGCAATCGTTAGAGACTGTACTCCTAAGCACGAACGGGATTCGGCTACTCCGCTTTACGCGAGAAGTCCAGCAGCAGTGCGCGGCTTTCCGCCGAGACTGCGTAGCGGACTCCTCTGGGGAGTGCGAGAGTATCCCCGACATGAAGTTGGACATCGCCCGCATCGGTGTGGATATCGATATCGCCCTGTTGCACCAGAAGTAGGGCAGTCCATCTCGGATTGTAGCGTTCCTCCGACGTGCCCTCACAGACGATCAAACTGACGTCGAAATCGTCGACCTGCACGAGCGGCTGTGGAACGAACGGTTGGCGCATCTTGAGGGCTGTCGCGTAGAGGTTGATCTTGGAGAGCGCGCCCACCTCGTCAACAGCATAAAGCCGGCGGTCTCCGTTGCGCTGGTTGGCCAGCATCCGCTGCTGGAAAATGATTACTTCGGACCGCAGAGGAGAGGCGTTTCTGTGCCGGATCCCTTTTGGAACGACGGTCATCTCCCCAGCGCGGAGGAAAACCGGCCCCATTTCGCTGTCGATGGTGATTGCACCGCTGTAGATCAGAAAGAGCTCATCTTCGTCCATGTGGCGGTGGTAGGCGATCATGCCCTGGCACAGAAACACACTGAGCCCGAACTCGTCGATGGCTGCGACTTCCGCACCCGTGTAGGGTTGGGTCAATTGGCGGGCGATGGTGCCAATGTGTCTTTTCTGAGGCAGAACGGGGTTATTGGTCATCTGGCTTGTTCTCTTCCAACCGCGAAGCGGCATCTTCGAACGGTTTCAGTGGAGCCTGCTGCAATGCGATACCGATGGTCCCGCTACCGGGCAGCTTGTTGATGATCTCGAGCAGCAGGTAGGGGGCAAGCCCACGGCGACGCACCTGTTCGACATCGATTCCGGCCGGTACCCCTCTCATCGACAGGAAGGGCAGTGTGTAGGTAACGCTTTCGCCTACGGTGATGGCGTACATCGCGTCGGTGATCTCGCGCGCCTTGTCGGCTGTCCCGCCGACGATTGCGAAAGTCGCGGGAGCATTGACCAGAGCGAGCGCGCCTAACCCATACGTTTCCATCACCGCACTGTCCCCAATCGTCGGTTGCGCATCCAGTTCGGTAAAGCCGGGGAGGAACGCGCCCGTCGGTGGGTCGATAGGTGCGGTGAACCAGGTGTCCCCGAGTCCGCTCACCTGAATTCCGAAATCAGTCCCATTGTGGCTCATCGCGGTGACGACACGCGACCCTGGAATGCCGTGGGCGGCATCCAGAGCGGATTTTGCCGTCGCCATCGCCAAATTCTGAAAGAATGGTGTATGGCTGTTGAGAAAGAACAAGATCTGCGTCAACATTTCCCGATTCGGACAGGTCTTCACCATGTAGGGGACCAGTGTCCTGATAAACAACGCTGTGGCTGCCTTGGTCTGCTGGTTGAGTTCGTCGCCCATTTGGATCGCCTGGGTCATGATGTCGCACAGGTCGAGCCCTCCAGCGGCGGCGACGGCCTGCCGGAGGACCGGTGCGAGCGTTTTTTCCACCCACTCCAGGCGATCGATTGCATCTGCCTTGTAGGCGCCGTAGCGCAGCACTTTGCCGGGCCCCTCACTCAGCGTACAGTAGCTCAAGTTGTTGTACGTCTCGTTCTTGATGATACAGACCGGCATGGATGGAGAGATGACGCTGGCTCCTACGCAGACGGCTTTGTGGTCATGGCATGGCTCGAAATCCACCCTGCCCTGTGCGGCCATGACCTGTGCCTCTTCTTCCGTCTCGGCGATGCCTTCGTACAGGATGGCTCCGATCACTGCGCCGCGCAGGACATCGCTCATCCTGTCCCAGGTGATCGGCGGGCCGGGATGCAGCAACAGGTTCGATTTCATGCGGGGGATTGCTTCCAGCGCGCGCCCGATGCTGATCAACTTCGGGCGGCTTCGCGAAATCCGTTCCAAAGTTTGGCTGTGCAGTTTCTCGATGGGCACATCAGGTGGTGTGGGTTTTTCGTTCATGGTAATATCCCCTTGGGTGATAGTGTCGCGCCATTTTACCATGATTCCGCTGATTTGGCATATTCTGGTATGAGTTGTATCATAAACACGTTGGCGAGGTCTGGGGTATACTGGGACATACGAGGATGCTTGGGAAGGAGGGTGAACAATGCCCAGCTTGGTTGAAATCGAAGGTGTGGGACCGGTCTATGCACAAAAGTTGAAAGAGATTGGGATCGCGACGACAGGAACCCTGTTGGTGAAAGGCGCGTCCCCTGAGGGCAGGAAGGAAATCGAGGAAAAGTCCGGCATCGGCGGCAAACTGATCCTGGAATGGGTCAATTTGGCGGACCTGTTTCGCATCAAGGGAGTTGGGGAGGAGTACTCCGATCTATTGGAGGAGTCCGGTGTCGATACGGTAGTGGAGTTGGCTCAGCGTAATCCCGAGAATCTGTATCAGAAAATGGCGGAGGTCAATGCACAGAAGAAGCTGGTCCGCAGGTTGCCGACTCAGTCCCAGGTTACCGATTGGGTCGAGCAGGCCAAAGGACTTCCGCGGGTGGTCACCTACTAAAGGCCGAATATTCGAGTCACGCATTCGATAGGGGGACGCTGCATTATGCGGTGTCCTCTTTTTCTGTCCCCTCGTTCTTCGACGCTTCGTCCGCATCCGGCTTCGCGCGCGGATGCGCCCCCAGGTAGACCTCGCGAGCGCGTTCCTGGCTGACGTGCGTGTAGATTTGGGTGGTCCCCAGCAGTGAATGCCCCAACAGCTCCTGCACGGTGCGCAGATCTGCGCCGCCATCAAGCAGGTGTGTGGCGAAGGTGTGGCGTAGGATGTGCGGCGTCACCGGCCGGATGATGTGTGCCTGGCGGGCGTATTTGTTCAGGGTCGTCTGTACGCTGCGTGCGGACAGCCTGCCGCCGCTGCGGTTGAGAAACAGCGCATGGGTTGCAGCAGCTCCCATCAATTGCGGTCGTGCATCTCGCAGGTACAGCTGTAATGCCCCGATTGCCGGTTTGCCCAGCAGCGTGATGCGTTCCTTGTCCCCTTTGCCCAGCACACGAATCTGCCCCTGGCTCAAGTCGATATCTCCCAGATCCAGGCTGACCAGCTCACTGACACGCAGTCCGCTGGCGTAGAGCAGCTCGAGGATAGCGCGATCGCGCTGCCCCTGTGGCTTGCCGGCATCCGGTGCAGACAGGAGCGCCTCCATCTCTTGTCGTGACAGATAGTTGGGCAGACGCTTGGGTACTCTGAGCGAAGAAATGGGCGTGAAGGGGTTGTGTGGTAACTCCCCGTTTCGTTCCAGGAAGTGGCAGAACGAACGCAGCTCGGAGACACGGCGAGAGATGCTCGCTTTGCAGTAGCCCTCTTTCATCAGCCACGCCAGGTAGCGGCGCAGCACTTCGATGTTGACTTCGGACCACCCGGATATCCGCTGGGAGTGCAGGAATTTCAAAAACTGCCTGATCTCACTCTCATAATTACGCACCGTATATTTCGATGCGTTTTTCTCTGCGATCAGGTAGGTGATGTATTTCCTGAGCTGTTCTTCCCACGCGGGTTGAACGGTTTCGGGCATAAGC
>CAZPTF010000066.1:0-7964 GCA_964589015.1 uncultured Anaerolineae bacterium | reverse complement strand
GCGAATTGCTCCCCGCATTGCGTGCACTTGGCCCACCCTTTTCTTGCTGCAACCAACAGTCCGCCGCACGTGGGACACGGTCGCGACTCCGGGCGGTTCCATGTGGTGAAGTCGCATTCGGGATAGTTGGTGCATCCGTAGAAAATACGCCCGCGCTTCGTACGTCGTTCCACCAGTTCTCCGTTCTTACAGGCGGGACACGCGATACCCATCTTGATCAGAAACGGCTTGGTGTTGCGGCAGTCCGGATAGTTGCTGCAGGCGATGAACTTGCCATAACGACCGAACTTGACAACCAACGGATGCCCGCAGAGCTCGCAGTCCTCTCCGGCAGGTTGATCTCCCAGATTGATTTTTTCCATCTGCCGTTCGGCATCTTCCAGCTCTTGGGAAAACGGCCCGTAGAACTCGCGCAGCACCTGGACCCACGCGGCGTTTCCTTCTGCGATCTGGTCGAGTTTGTCTTCCATGTCGGCGGTGAACCCGACATCCAGAATGTCAGGGAAGTATTGCACCAGCAAGTCGTTGACAATGAAACCGACCTCGGTGGGCGCCAACCGCTTGTCCACGCGCTCGACGTAACCGCGCGCCTGGATGGTGGAGATGATTGGTGCGTAAGTACTGGGCCGGCCGATGCCGTATTCTTCGAGCGTTCGTACCAGCGTTGCTTCCGTGTATCTGGGCGGGGGCTGGGTGAAATGCTGTTCGGGGAACAATTTCAGCAAGTCCAGAATCTCTCCTTCGGTCAGCGGTGGGAGGATGTTCCCTTCGTCCGCGTCTGGGATAGCATCCTCATCCGGTTTCTCCTCGTACAGAGCGAGAAAACCCTTGAATTTGATCGTGGAACCCGCTGCCCGGAACAGGTAGGGATGGTGAGCGCCTCTGGTGGGGTCGCCGGCCCCGATGTCCACGGAGATCGTGTCCAGCACCGCCGCCGCCATCTGGCTGGCGACGAAGCGCTGCCAGATCAGCGTATAGAGCCGGTACTGGTTCCTGTCCAGGTAGTGCCGGACGCTCTCCGGTGTCCGGAAGACAGATGTCGGCCGGATCGCTTCGTGGGCCTCTTGCGCGGATTTGGCGCGGGTCTTGTAGAAGGGTGGCTTCTTGGGCACGTATTCGTCACCGTAGTTGCTGGCGATGTATTTCCTCGCCTCGTTCTGTGCCTGCCTGGACACATTGGTCGAGTCAGTACGCATATAGGTGATGAGACCGACCGGGTCGCCCTTGCCCAGCGCGATACCCTCGTACAGAGACTGGGCGGTGCCCATCGTCTGTTTGGCGGAGAAGCCCAATCGTCGCGACGCCTCTTGCTGCATGGTGCTGGTGGTGTATGGTGGCGCGGGGTTTCTGCGCCGCTCACCCTTCTTGACCTTGAGGACGGTGTACACGGCCTTCTCGAGCTCAGCGACGATGGCCTGCGTGTCCACCTCGTTTTTCAAATCCACATCCTTGTCATGGATACGCAGGAGGTGAGCCTTGAAGGGGGGCGCCAGTTTCTGTGTGGGTGTTTTCTGTTTGGCGAGCAGCGCATCGATCGACCAGTACTCGACGGCGACGAAGTCCTGGATCTCCCGTTCCCGGTCGACGACGAGGCGCACCGCGACGGACTGAACCCGTCCAGCGGTCAGACGGCTGCGCACTTTGTCCCACAACAGCGGGCTGATTTTGTATCCAACCAGGCGGTCCAATATCCGGCGGGTCTGTTGGGCGTTCACCAGATCCATGTTGATGTGCCGCCCATGCGCAAATGCTTCTCTGATCGCATCTTCGGTGATCTCGTGAAACACGACACGCTGTGTGCGGTCTCCGTCGATCTCGGCTGCTGCCATCAGGTGCCAGGCGATGGCCTCCCCTTCCCGGTCGGGGTCGGTTGCCAGGTACACTTCGGCGGCTTGGTTGGCGTCCTCGCGCAGCTCCTTGACGACCTTGCGCTTCTCGTTGGGAATCCGGTAGTCGGGCGTGAAGCCGTTATCGACGTCCACAGAAAGCCGCGAACGCAGCAGGTCACGAACGTGCCCGACGGATGCCTTCACGCGGTAGCCGTTGCCCAGAAACCGTCCGACGGTGCGCGCTTTTGCGGGAGACTCGACGATGACCAGTTTCCCTTTCCGTTCTTTCGGTTTGGGTTCTGGACGTGCGAGATGTTCGTGGGCGGGCGTCTTGCCCATGCGGAACATCGTCCCCCCACATTTCGGGCAAGTGCCGCGCATCCCCGCTCGCCCTGTCTCCGTATACACGGCTTCCGGCTGCTGCATCTCATACTTTTCGCGACATTTCACACAATAAGCAATAATTGGGTTATCCGCCATTACTGTCCTCTTGCTGTTCTACAGGTAGTGTTCTTTGTTCTGTCTCTCGAGCTCGGCGATGATCTGTTTGATGTCCTGTGCACGTGACTTCGGGCAGATCAGCACGACGTCATCCGTATCGACGACGATCATATCTTGCAGGCCGATTGTGGCGATCAACCGGTCGCTGCTGGCATAGAGCAGTGAATTGTTCGTATCGATACCAACGTGATTGGCTCCGATAGTGACGTTCCCATCCTGATCCGCCGGCAGGATATCAGGCAATTGTGCCCAACTGCCGACGTCGTTCCATCCGACACTGAGGGGGATGACCACGACGTTGTCCGCCTTCTCCAGCACGCCAATATCGACACTCATGGTTTCGACCTGTTGCCAGACTTCTTGCAGCACCTGGTTCTCGCGTTCTGTCCCGATGGCTGCGTCGATGTTCATGAGCTGTCCATAGAATTCAGGCATGTACTGGCGGAACGCGTCCATGAGCGCCGCGACCTTCCAAACGAAGATCCCGCTGTTCCACAAATGGTCCTGCCCTGCCAGGAATTGTTTCGCGGTGTCCAGGCTCGGTTTCTCTTTGAACCGTTTGACCCGGAAGATGGGATATCCATCGATGGTCTCGATCTGCTCCCCCTGCTGGATGTACCCATATCCCGTGTGCGGAGAATCGGGCTGAATGCCCAGCGTCACCAGGTATCCGCGTTCGGCCATCACCGCGGCTGCTTCGAGCGCCGACCGAAATCCCGCCGCATCCAGGATGACGTGGTCGGAGTTCAGCGACGCCATAATGCTTTCCGGATCTGTGCGTTTCAGGTGCAATGCCGATAATCCGATACAGGGAGCGGTTCCGCGACCGGCCGGTTCGATCAGAACGTTGGACGGGTCGAGGTCCGGGACCTGTGCTTGAACCAATGGGGCATAAGCGCTATTCGTGACGACGAGAGTCCTGGCCACTGGGATCAAGGGTTCGATTCTGCGGCAGGTATCTTGTAGCATCGTATTGGCGGTCACGATGTTCAGCAATTGCTTGGGCAGCGATCTGCGACTTCTCGGCCACAGGCGGGTTCCCATGCCACCGGCGAGTATGAGCGCGAATAGATGTTGCGACGTATCGTTCTTGGGAGTCATGCGAGCCTCCTGTTGCATTTGATGTCTTATTTGACGGTGTATGGGGTTTCGCTCTCTCGAACGATTGTGTATTTCATGCCACCCATCTGGCGGACCATCCCCTTGAGTTCCATCAAGGTGAGTGTGCTCGTCACTTGCTCGATAGGCATGTGCACCAGATGGCTGATCTCATCGACGTGGCGGGGTTCCTGGGAGAGATGGCGCAACAGCACTGCCTCCTCTTTGCTCTGCGGAAGGACGGCGCGTACCTCGGCGTGCTGGCTGATCTGCGTCAGATTCAGTTCTTCGAGAATGTCATTGGCGCAGCGGACCAGCTTGGCCCCCTTCTGGATCAGACCGTGGGGCAACTCGCTGTTGCGGTGCAAGATATTGCCCGGAATCGCAAAAACATCGCGGTCTTGTTCCACAGCGTCTTCGGCGGTGATTCGCGCCCCGCTATCATAACTTCCCTCTACCACCAACACACCCAGGGACAATCCACTGATGATGCGGTTGCGAGGTGGAAAATTCCGGGCTTCCGGCTGTGTGCCCAGCGGATAATCGGAGAGCAGTGCACCCTGTTCGACAATGCGATGGGCCAGCCGGCGATGTTCCGCCGGATATACAATATCCACACCGCACCCCAACACCGCGATCGTACGTCCACCCGCATCGAGTGCAGCTTGATGGGCCTGCCCATCGATACCGCGCGCCAGCCCACTGACAATGGTCACTCCGCTGCGGGCCAGATCGGTCACAATTCTGCGCGTAGCTTCTTTGCCATAACTGCTGGCGCGTCTCGTCCCCACGACACCTACGGCCCACTCATCCTTGGGCTGCAGGTCTCCCCGCACGTAGATGACCGGCGGGGATGCATAGATGTGCCGCAGACGCTCCGGATATTCGGAGCTATCCCAGGTCAGGACCCGTACACCCCCCTGCGCGATCTTCTCTAACTCCTGGTCGAGGTCGAGCTGCGCCTTGGCCTTAGCGAGGTTCGCCAACGCTCGTTGGTTCAGACCCGTTCGCGCCAGCTCTGCAGAACTCGCCGTCCAGGCTGTTTCCAGGTCGCCGAAGTAATCCAGCAGTGCCCGCAACCGGACAGGACCGATCCCTTGTACGATATTGAAAGCAACCCAGAACCGGACATCACTCACCGCTTAACCTCGTGCAGATCCGGGACACCCCAGACCATTCGCGTCCCGCGCTCGTTACGGTACTCCATCGCGATTCGGCACGCCAGAGCTACTGTGGCTCGAAAGTCAACCCATACGTGCAATTGAGTACACAAATACACACAAAGTGCAAACGTTGTGTTTCCCAAACCGGGGATAATATAACAGATACTCAGAGAAAGAGCAAACGTCCCGTGTTTGACAAGGGTATTCCCGTGACATACAATATGACGTTGTGGGATTGCGCGTGAAATCACCGGCCGTCACCCGCAGGATTGGGTGTGTTTGTTCGGGCCTCGTGTCCGTTGGCCGGTTCTGCTTTGCTCTGCTTTGAAAGGAAGTTTATGGCCTTCCTCCTCATCCCCTTGATCTCGTTTTCACTGGCCCTGTTGCTGACACCGTTGGCAGGGCGGCTGGGAGAACGCTTTGGCATGGTCGATGCCCCCGGTCCCCGGCGCATTCACTCCGGTGTCATCCCGCGTTCTGGCGGGATTGCGCTGTTCCTCTCCTTCAGCGTTGCTTTACTGCTCTTGTTGCTGTTGCCTGAGGGCGTGCTGCCTTCCAGACAGGACCCAAAAGAAATGACACGCTTGATCGGTCTCCTGGCCGGTCTGATCTTTGTATTTGTCGTGGGATTGATCGATGACCGGCGCGAATTGGGCGCACTGCCGCAACTCCTGGCACAATTGGCCGCTGCGGGCATCGCATACGCGTCGCTTATTTTTATCGAGCGGGTCAACAACCCACTGACGAATGAAGTGGTCGTTTTCCCGTGGACCGTGACGCTCCTGTTCACCACGTTTTGGATCGTGGGGATGATGAATACGGTGAACTGGTTGGACGGTCTGGACGGGTTGGCGGGGGGCGTAGCGGCGATTGCCTGTGCGATCCTGGCGATCCACATGTACCGCGAAGGGCAATACAGCGTCGCGCTGTTGCCGCTGGCCCTGCTGGGCAGTACGCTGGGTTTTCTCCCCTACAACTTTCACCCCGGGCGCATTTTCATGGGGAGCTCCGGCTCGTATTTCCTCGGGTTTGCGTTGGGGACGCTCTCGATCATCTCCGGAGCGAAAATGGCGACTGTGCTGCTGGTCATGGGTATCCCGATCATCGACGTCGCCTGGCAAATCCTGACCCGGCTGCGCCGTGGCTCGCCCGGTTGGCGCGGCGACCTGGGCCACCTGCACTACCGGCTGCTGGACCTGGGATTGCCGCAACGTTGGATCGTGCTGCTCATGTACCTCTTCTGTACCGCTTTCGGCGTTCTTGCCCTGCTGATATCCTCCCGCGTCTACAAGCTCTATGCCATCCTGGGTCTGGGCGTTGTGATGCTGGCGCTGCTCATCGTGCTCTCGCGCCGGGGACGACACTCCGCTCCTCCCGCTACCAGCGATGATACGGAGACGTAGCAGCTTCCGCTGTGCGTGATGCACTGCTGTGCGCGCGGCTTCGACTCCAGCCCGCTACCTTGCCGGCCAGGCCCCATTCCTCGAAACTGACCGGGTCCAACCCCGCTTTGTGAAGAGCTAATAGGCGATGCGTGTGCCCTTGATCGTTGCGACGATTTTCTCCGTTATTGCAAGCACTGCCGCGGAGGCCAGATTCACGACGAGCGTCAGGATGGACGCGTAGGCCAGGTAACTGACCAGCTCCGCCCAGGCGTTGGCGAGGACCGCCGGAATCTCCTCCAGCAACCCGAACGCATAGCCCAGCAACGCCATCGCGCCGAGCAATGCGACGACGGGCCACCACGCCTGCCGGTCGGATTCGCTGGGGAACATCGTGTTGCTGATGGTAAAGATGACATAAATCCAGATCCAGAAATCCGACGCCTGCGGATACGCGCTGAGATTAGCCTTGAATGTCGTGAAGTCCGTGCGGAACAAGGGGGTGATGATCGTGCTGGCCCCGAGTATCTGATCTCCGATCAGATAGATGGCGAGGCAACCGGTGATGAACGGTGCCAGCCCGATCAGACTGGCGCGGAAGGGGTCGGTCTGCCCGATGCGGACAGAGCCAAGGCGCATGCGCCCGCCGCCCTTGCGCGAGGGCCAGAGCTGCATCCTGCCGGTCCTGACACCCAGCACCCGGGCGAACGCCCAGTGGCTTAGCTCGTGCAGAACGATGCCCGGCAACAGCGTCAGGAAGTAGAGCAGCATGGCTACGTCAGCGTCGCCCCACAACAGAATGCCCAAGCCCTGCAGGTGAAGCGTGATCCAGCGTTTCAGCCACAGAATTGGGAAGATTGTGGCGACCAGGATAATGAGAGGGGGGAATGTGTACCACATCGCGTTTTTCCCCGGGGCGGGACGGCCTTGGATGGACAGACCCGGTCCTGTGAGATTGGAAGCCGGCCCGATTTGAGCATACCAGGCCGGCTGCGCTACCCAACGGCTCCGGAAGCTTGTCTACAATCCTTTCGCCTTGGCGGACAGCTCGACGATGGAAACGAATTCCGCCGGCTTGAGGCTGGCGCCACCGACGAGACCGCCGTCGACATCGGGATGAGCCATGAACTCAGCGATGTTGGCGCTGGTGACGCTTCCACCGTACTGCACGCGAACCGCTTCCGCTGTCGCCGCGTCGTACAACTCGGCGATCACCTTGCGGATGCTGGTGCCAATGACCTCACCCGCAATCTCCGGTGTGGCGGCCCTGCCGGTGCCAATCGCCCAGATCGGCTCGTAAGCGATCACCAGACCGCTGACCTGGGAAGCGGTGAGCCCTTCAAGCCCGAGGCGCACTTGCCCACTGATCAGCGCGTGTGTCTGCCCCGCTTCGTTCTGCTCCAGATTCTCGCCTACGCAGACGATGGGTTTCAGCCCATGGCTCAGTGCCGCTTTCACCTTCTTGTTGACTGTCTCGTCTGTCTCGCCGAAATACTGGCGGCGCTCCGAGTGTCCGATGATGACGTACTCACAGATATCTTTCAGCATCAGAGGCGAGATTTCGCCGGTGAATGCACCCTGATTCTCCCAGTACATGTTCTGTGCGCCTACTGCGATCTGGCTGTCCTTCAACATCGCAGACACGCTACTCACCGCCACGAAGGGCGGGCAGAGAACGCGGTCGATGGTTTCCACAACCTCCAAACCCGCTTTCATCTCATGGACCAGCGCGATTGCTTCCTGTACAGTCTTGTTCATTTTCCAGTTGCCGGCAAGAATTGGCCGTCGCATGTTGTGTATCTCCTTTCAGATTATTGCAATGTGTTATGCCCGGCGATTCACCTGTCCGTAATCTGCCACCTGGCACAAGCTTAAGGGACAACCAGCATGTTACCACACAACGGGGGTTTTTGCAATGTCGTTGGCGCCAGGGGGTGCAGAGATCGCTTTGATCGCTCTGTCTGCTGTGGTATACTGTGTCAGTGCCATCT
>CAZPTF010000065.1:2233-15576 GCA_964589015.1 uncultured Anaerolineae bacterium | reverse complement strand
TCTGCCGGTCCGGACTGCACCAATCCGCGATGCACCCTACCCAATCCGTGAACCTGCCCGGTTACGCATGTTTTTCCGGCGGCAGCAGCCGCAGGTACAGCTCACGTAACTGCTCGTCACTGACCGGAGAAGGCGCATCGGTCATCAGGTCTTGGGCGCTGTTGGTCTTCGGGAACGCAATCACCTCGCGAATGCTGGTTTCGCCCGCCATCAACATGACCAGTCTATCGATGCCCAACGCAATTCCACCGTGCGGCGGCGCCCCATACTGGAACGCATTGAGCAGATGCCCGAATTGCACTTCCGCCTGTTCCGCAGTCATCCCCAATGCGGCAAACATCCGGCTCTGGACAGCGCGGTCGTGAATCCGGATACTGCCCCCACCGATTTCCCAACCATTGATCACGACATCGTAAGCCTGAGCACGGACTCGGCCCGGGTCGCTCTCCAGGAACGGCAGATCCGCCGGCATCGCAGACGTAAACGGGTGGTGTACCGCCTGATAGCGTTGCGCCTCGTCGTTCCACTCCAGCAATGGGAATTCGGTAATCCAGGCACACGCCAGCGTATTACCGTCCCCGATCAGACCGAGCCGCGCGCCCATTTCGACGCGTAGCCGTCCCAGGCTATCCGCTACCACCGCCCCCGCACCCGCCACGCCGGCGATCAGATCGCCGTCTACCGCCTGGGTCTCTGCGATAATGCACGCAATTTGCGCTTCGGAAAGGTACTTGGCGATCGGCGAACGGACTTCACCGTCCTTGACCAGCAGATAGAACATGCCGGATGCACCAAAGCCCTTGACCATATCGCTCAGCAGATCGATCTCACGGCGCGTGTATCCGGCGCAACCGGGCAAACGCAACGCCTTGATCCGGCCGCCCCCCGCCAGCACCTCGGCAAACACGCGGAACTCTGTCCCGGCCACGCACTGCGCAATATCGACCAGCGGCATCCCAAAGCGCAGGTCGGGTTTATCGCTCCCGTAGCGTTCCAGTGCTTCGGCGTACGTCAGTCTGGGGAAAGGCGTCTGCTGAATGTGCTTCTCCGGAATCATCTGGATGATACGGATCAACAACCCTTCGATGAGCTGTAAGATATCCTCCCGTTCGACGAACGACATTTCCAGGTCGAGCTGCGTGAACTCCGGCTGGCGATCGGCCCGCAGGTCTTCGTCACGGAAACAACGCGCAATCTGGAAATAGCGGTCAACGCCCGAGACCATCAGCAGCTGTTTGAGCTGTTGCGGCGACTGCGGCAGCGCATAGAAGCGTCCGGCATGCAAGCGGCTCGGAACCAGATAGTCACGCGCGCCTTCCGGCGTGCTTTTGATGAGGATCGGTGTCTCGACATCGAGAAATCCGCGCTCGTTCAGGTACTCGCGGATGGTGTGGACCACCTGATGCCTGATCTGGAGGTTGTGCAACATGCGCGGACGGCGCAGGTCGAGGTAGCGGTAACGCAATCGCAATTTTTCATCGACTTCGACGTCTTTCGACAGATCGAACACCGGCGTTTTCGCCTCATTCAATATCTCGGCATCTTTCGCCAGCACTTCGACTTCTCCGGTATCCAAATTCGGGTTCGCCTGCCCCGCCGGACGGGCCCGCACCAGCCCGCGAACCTGCAGGACGTATTCGTTGCGCAGTTGCTCTGCCAATTGATGGCTGCGCGTGGATGCTGAGGGATCGAAAACGATCTGCGTCACCCCATACCGGTCACGCAGATCGATGAACACCAGACCACCATGATCGCGGCGGCGGTGGACCCACCCGGCCAGTGTGACCTCGCTACCGACATCCGCAACACGCAATTCTCCACAAGTATGACTCCTGAGCATGATGACCTCCCTGGTGCGTCACAGGGGAAGAACCTGCATCCTCCCGCCGCTCATCCCCTGTATACGTAAATCCTTTGTGATATATAAT
Organism: uncultured Anaerolineae bacterium; assembly: GCA_964589015.1. Lineage (GTDB taxonomy): Bacteria > Chloroflexota > Anaerolineae > DAOTYC01 > DAOTYC01 > CAZPTF01. The sequence continues at coordinate 13,648 of CAZPTF010000065.1, read as the reverse complement.
GTATTGTATCAATGTGCAGATAATAATCATTTTAGATTCATCCTTGCATGAGGATGGATTGCAGGTCACCGTAATCGCTCGAGAGTCCCTTCACCCACTCAAGGCGCCCAGGAGATACGCTCTTCGATCCAGCCCTGAGAACTCCATGCCGGTTCGTCCCGCACCAGGCCATCGGGAGAGCCAGGGATGTCGAACAGCTTACGTAGATTGTTGCCATCCGCCGTCACACTCCAAATGGCCCAGCTTCCGTCGCGGTTTGAAACAAAGGCGATATAATTGCCGTCCGGAGACCACGTCGGCAGCCAATCCGCCGCATCGTCATCGGTCAACTGCTGCGCACCACTGCCATCCGCGCCAATGAGGTAAATATCCCAATTCCCATTCACTCTGGCCGCATAGACGATCCGTCCACCATCGGGCGAGCCATCCAGCGAGACGCGATCCGAGGTATCGATGATCTTGCTCGCCCCGCTGCCATCGGCGTTGGCAACGAAAACACCACAACCGTCCGCACAAGAACTGTAGGCGACGCGCCCGACACCCAGCCAACTGGGATTGTCGCCTCGAATACCCCGTCCCGTTTCATCCATCAACGCCTGATCCGTCGAGCCAACCCAGTAGCCCTGCGAGTACAGGCGTGAATCGCGGTCGCTCTCGCGCGTCGAATCGAACACCAGTACGCCATCTTGAGACCAATCGGGACGGCTGTCTTCCGCGAAGCCGGTCACGCGGTAATACTGTCCCGTTGACAGATCCAGGACCATGATGCGCCGGTCCGAACCGACCCACGAGCGGTAAGCCAGCAATTTGCCATCGACAGAGAGCGCCGGCGCTCCGGCATCTGCCAGTAGCGACGACATGCCGCTGCCATCGACGTTCGCCACATACACGAGATAGCGACGCGGCCCAGGCTCGTAGACAGAGAAGGCAATCTTCCCCGTTAGTGGGGCCAGAACCTCTTCCGTCGGTTCGGGCGTCGCTGTTGGCACCGCGGTCGCCTGCGCAGCCGCTTCGCCGCTTCCCGCCTGCGTCTGGGCGCTGCCGGCAGTCTCCGTGCTGGATGCGGATTGCTCCAGCCTGTTCTGCATCGCCTGTTGGACGGCGGGCGGGACTTTGATCAGCGTTGTCTCCCTACCGCCATTCAGGCTCATCGCAATTTCCATCGTTGGCGGAGGCGTCCATGTTGGAAACGGTGTCCAGGTCGGCAAATCGGGAACCCCCAGGGCAACCGTCGGAATCATCTCCTGCAGCACCTTTTCGGCTGTAGGTTCACCCATGCCGATCGTCGACGTAATCAGCCGGACCTCGGTCGATACCGGCACTGGAATCTGATTGAGCGCCGCGGATGCCGGCCCGGCTGCTGCGCTCGTCGCCGCAGCGGAGGACACATCCTGGCCCACGGTGAGCGCCGCCGGAGTCGGCGTCCATAACCGCGCGAGCTGCGCGCGCAGCTCCGGCGATTGCTGCAAAACGAGGACGATCGCGGACAGCGCCGCGCAGCACAAGAGCAGCCCCAGCCCCCCAAACGCAAATGTCAGCAAAGGCAGCCCGCGCTGCTGCGGTTGTGGCACCACCGCGGGCAGTCCGGCCTCCTCTTGGGCTTGCAGTGACCGGCTGTACAGCGAACCGGCGGGAGCGACCGCTTCCGCCTCAGAGACATAAGCGCGCAACTGCCGTTGCCGTGCAACGCGCAGCTGCTCGCCAATATCTTTATAGTCCGGCGCTCGCGCCTGCACGCGCTCAAAATAATCCGCCGCTAACGCCCAATCTCCCGCGACCATACAGCGCATGCCCTGTTCATAGAGCGCGGCCAGCTCCGTTTGTTCCTGCAACAGGCGGGCTTCGTGCAGCAATTTCTCCACATCGGCGAAACCGGCCTCCTCGTTCTGAAGCTGCTCGAACACGTTGATCGCCGCTTGCCACCGCCCCGCCGACAGGTGTTCCTTGCCTTTGTTGTACATCGCGGTCAATCTGGCATGGACCTGTTCGCGGGCATTCGTCAATTGCTCGGCAGCGTCCCGGTAATGGCCGTCCATCTCGACAATCTGCCCCAAGATGCGTGCCGCCTCTTGCCAGTCATTGGCGCGCAACGCCTTCTGGGCAGCCTGATAGAGCTCGCTGAGTGTCTTCTGGGTCCTGGCGGCTTCCAGGCGAGCGGAGGCGTCACGGAAATCCGGCGCACGGCTCACCACGCGGGAGAGAAAGTCGATGGCTTCATCCCATTGCTGATTCTCGAAGTATCTGAGACCAGCCTCGTAATAATGAAAAGTCTCCAGCCGTTTCTGTGCGTTTTTCAGCAGGCCCTGTGCCTCTGCGTGGTGCGGGTCGATCTCCAGCGTCCGCCGTAACACGCCGATTGCACCTTCGAAATTCCCCTGTTCGTAGAGAACCTTGCCCCGCTCCAGGAATTGGGAGAACCTGTGCCGCTCACGTGCAACGTCGAGCTTCGCTTGTGCATCGCGGTATGCGGCATCGACACTGACCACCTTCTCCAGGCAGCTAACTGCGTCATCACAAGCGCCCTGTTCCAGATTTCGCGCCGCTTCCGCGTACAGCTCTGCAAGTTCTTGTTGCTTCTTCGCCTCAGCCAGACGCGCCAAAACGTCCTCTTTGCCGGGAGCCAGTGTCAGCAGACGCTCGAAGACCTCGACCGCACGCGCCCAGCGCTGTTGTTCCATCAGCGTCTGGCCTTCCTGGTACATACTGACGATCTTCCGGCGGAGACGTGCATCCTCCAGTTCTGCGGCGACCGTTTCATATTCTTTGTCGATGTTGAGAATGCGCTGGTACATCTCGATGGCCGCGTCCCATTGCCCGGCAGCCCGGTAGGAATTGGCCTTCGCGTACAACGAACCCAACTCTTCCTGCTTGTCGATTTCGCGCAGCCGCAGCGTCGTGTCCTGATAGTTGGGCTCTTCGTCCATCAGCTTGTGGAACAGCGCAGATGCCTCTTCCCAGCGCTGCTCTTCGTAGAGCTGCACTGCCTGCGCGTACATCTGCGCCAGGTCGCGTTGCCGCCGGCTCTCGCGCAACCGCGCCATCACGCCCCATTCATCATTGGGGTCCAGCGAGAGCATCTTCTCGAAAGCCGCCATCGCTTCCTGCCAATCGCCTTCGGCAAAACGGCTCTCGCCTTCACGATACAAACCGGTGATCTGCCGTTGCCGGCGCGCTTCCATCAAGCGTGCCATCGCGTCGCGATAGGTTTCGTCTTCGGTTACGATCTGCTCGAAGTACTCGATGGCACGAGACCAGTCCTTGTCATCGGCACACTCGATCCCGCGCTTGTACAGGTCTTGAAAACGATCCTGCCGTTGCGCTTCCTGCAGACGTTGTGCCGCATCGCGATACTGCGGATCGATCTCTACCACCCGCTTGAAATCGATGATCGCCTCTGCCCACTTCCCGACCTGAAACGCAGAGAGGCCCTGCGCATAGAGATCGGAGAGCCGTTTCAGCCGTTTCAGCTCAGCGAGGCGCGTGCCTGCCTCGAGATAATTCTCGCGTTTGGCGACCACCTGCTCGAACGCCGCGATGGCCTCGGGGAGACGATAGCCCTCCGCATAGCGGCTCCCCTGCTCGTAGAGCTCGGCCAGCTCGATTTCGTTTCTGGTCGCAATGAGCCGTTCGCCGACGTCTTTGTAGTTGGCATCGATGCTCGCCACCAAGTCGAAGGCACGCAACGCTTCCCGGCGATTGCCGTTCTGCAAATGCTTCACACCGGCCGCGTACGAGCTTTCCAGACGCAGGGTCGTCTTGCACTTCGCCAGCTGTGCGGCGACATCGCGATACGAAGCATCCAGCGCCATCAGCTCGCTGAAGAGCTGGATGCTCTCGTCCCACTGTTCGGAGCGCATGTGGTCGCGACCACGTGCGTACAGCCAGCCGGCCTGTACCGCCCGCTCGTCCGGCACCAGCTTCAGGACCGAACCCAAGGCATCGACAGCCTCTGTCCAGCGCCCGGCAGCGAGATGTTCCAAACCACGGGCGCGTTGTTTTTCGATGAAACTCTGCCGCTCCGCCACCTCCAGCAGACTGAGCGCATCCAGATAGTCCTTTTGGATCGCGACCACCTCACTCAACTGCTTGGCGGCTTGTTCCCAGCGCTTCGCCTGGATGTTGTGCGTGGCATCGGTATAGAGGACTTCCAGACGCTGTTGCCTTTCCGCTTCAGACAGAATATCCAGCGCCTGTGCGTAGCGCGGGTCATCGGCAAAAAGGTCCGCCTCCAGTTCTTTGACCTGCGCGAGCAACTCAATCGCCTTGGCCCATCGTCCCGCCTGGAAATCGAGCTCCCCCTGCCGGTACAATGCATCGAGAGCCGTGGTCTGGCGACGGCGTTCCTCGAGCACGATGAGTTCGGAAAGCGCCCGCTCACTCAGCTCGCGCGCATCACGATACGCGCTGTCCAGCGTGAGAACCTCTTGCAGCAAATCATAAGCGTCTTGCCACTCCGCGGCGGCGAGCCTGGCTTCAGCGCGCTCATACAGCATACTCAGCTTGGAATCCAACATGCGCCGGTCTTTCTCTTTCTCCAACCGGTCGCGAGCGACACCTGCCAGTTTACGCACATCGCGATAAGCAGGCGCAATCTGCACAGCCTGCTCGAAGAAATCGAGGGCCTGTTGCCAGTTTCCCGCGTCGAACTGCTCCACACCGCGGTCGTAGAAGAACTGTGCGCGCTGTTCCTCGTCCGACTCCGGAACCCAACCGCGTTCCTCGAGCGCAGCCGCGTGTTCCGCCTGCGGCTGCGGCTGCGGTTCCGGTTGCGGCGCCGGCCTCCTGGCCTTTTTCCCGGCAAGCGCAGCATCCGCTTCCGCTTGAGACGGACCGGCGGCGCTTTCCGCCAGACACGCCGCACACATCGCCGAACTCGCATCCTCCACGGGCCGACCACATCTGGAACACAGAATCTCCGGCTCGAACTTGGGCGGCTCGTCACTCACCCATTGCCCGTTCTCTTCGAAGTACCAGTTGCCGGAGTAGGCATCGATCATCCAGAGTCTGCCCTGTTCATCTTCGAACTGGAGTTTCTCTACTTCGCGCAGAAACTCCTCCTCCGTGATGCGTCCTTCGCTTCTCTGCTTTTTGAGCCGCTTGAAACGATTTTCAACGGCCTTGGTAAAACTCATGTATACCTCCCACCTGGCGGATCTGGACAGAATCGTGTCCGGATCACCCGGGTGAACCCATGAACTCAACTGCCGGAAGCCAGAGATGCATACAGCGAATACACCTCTGTCTTCCTGTGGGACCTGCACAAGGTCAGGTAAGCGATTGCGGGGCGGCGCAGCCCGTTCAACTCGTGGCGCGTGGCCGGTAGACGATCCGCGCCAGAATAATGCCCACCTCGAAAAGCACCACCAACGGAACCATCACCAGAGCCATGTTCACAGGGTCGGGCGTTGGTGTAATGACGGCGGCGAGGATCGCGATGAGGACAATTGCGTATTTCCGATTGCTCGAGAGCATCTTCGGTGAGATCACGCCCAATCTTGCCAGGAAAGCAATGATCAGCGGAGTCTCAAAAATCACTCCGACCCAAAACATCAGGGTTGTCACGAAGGAAATATAATAGTCGATCGAATAAGTCGGCTGAATGATATCCGCAAGGAAACTCTGCAAATACTTGATCGTGAACGGCAACATCACGAACGTCGCGAAAGCCACGCCGGTTGCAAACAGCAGAGAGGCCCCCGGCACGATGACCCGCAGATATTTCCGCTCTTCCTTCGTCAAACCTGGCAGGATGAACATCAGAAACTGGTAGATGATGACCGGCATCGCCAGTACGGCCCCGGCCACGAGAGCCACTTTGAAGTAGATGATGATTGATTCCGTCGGCTTCAAAGAAATGGGCTGTTTCCCGCCCATCGGGGCAATCAGGAATTCCAGAAGCCGCGGGGTGAAAGCCAGACTGAGAACAGTGCCTACCAGCAACGCCACGACCGATTTGATCAGCCGGTCACGCAGCTCACCGAGGTGTTCCAGTATAGACATTTTGTCGAGATCGCGCTCAGATTCAGTGTATTCAGCAGCCATAGAGAGAACTCCCCACCATACGAAGATGACCGATCAATGATTTCGAGAAAGACCACTCAATTCTGTGAGTTGGTTTCATTGGGTTGCGCTGCAGAAGGTTCGAACTCGACAGGTTCCTGTTCATCCTGAACCAGCGCTGCTGCCTCACCGGCCACCTCGGAAGCCGCCGGCCCGCCCGCGGCGGCACTCACGGCCGTCCCGATCGCTCCTTGTGCATCCTGATAATGGGCCACGAACGATTCATCCGCTTGCTGTACCGTGGAGGCCACTTCTTCGACCGCGTCGGCCACCGCCTTCGTTTCCGGCACGCTGGAGGTCAAGGCACTGACCGGATCCAGATTCTTCACCGTCGCCACCGAATTCGCAACATCACGCAACGGCTTCATATCCTTCTTCACCTGCGAAGTGGTGGAATCCAATTCTTTGCGCAGCTCGTTTTGGAAACCGTCTGTGATCGACCGGAAGTCACGCATCGTCTTGCCCAGTGCACGTGCCACCTCCGGGAGCTTACCGGGCCCCAACACAATCACCGCAATGATCAGAACGAGAATCAATTCACCGGGTCCCATACCCATGAAGTTCATAGTCTTACCCCACCTCAGATACCACAGAAATTGAGCCCTGCCCCAGGACATCTTCCTCTTGTTCCCAGGAAAGCTTCTTCTCCTGGGTAACGTAAGAGCCCAGCACTCCATTGACAAACCGCCGCGAGCTGCCGCTTCCGAACGTCTTGGCCAGCTCGACTGCTTCGTTGATCGCAACCTTCACCGGCGTACTCTCGGAAGTTGCGATTTCGTAGATCGCGATACGCAGGATATTCCGATCGATAATCGACATCTGGTCCACTGGCCATTCCGGGGCATATTTCGCGATCAGCCGATCCAGATGCTCGAGACGAGCGGTTACGCCACGGACCAACATGAGAACAAACGTCTGTCCATTTGCAGGTAAATTGCTGTCTTCCAACCGAGATTTCAACACAACGTCCATGTCGTGCCCCACACAGTCGATTTCGAACAATGCCTGCAGGGCAACCATCCTTGCGCGACTACGAACCTTCACCGATTTCCTCTTGCCTCTCAGGGAGCTTTCAGACCAACTTCCACATTCTCGATATGTACGTTGACCTGCTTCACACCCATGCCAACCATTTCGCTGATCGCGCGAGCCACTTCCGACTGAATCGCCCGGCCCAATTTGAGCATGTTGACTTCGGGCCGGACGACCACGTGAATGTCAGCGGACACCATGTCGTTCTCGACTTCCAGCCGTACCCCTTCGCCCACATGTGCCTTGCCCAGGAAACGGTTCACCCCTTCCGTCAAGGTGCCACTCATTCGCGCAACGCCGGGAATGGCCAGCGTGGTCAAACGCACGATCGTCAACAATACACCGGGAGCGATGATGACCTTGCCCAGTTTCTCTTTCATTTCTCACCCTCTCAGTTTGCCGTTTCCGCCGCGCCAATTCGCCGGCGCAACCACCTCCACAACAGCACACGCCAGCGGCTGCTCGGATCACTGCATCACCAACCCACCATCCACAGAGAGCACGTGACCAGTGATGAAGGCTGCCTCCTTCGAGGCCAGAAATGCAACCGCGTCAGCCACCTCTTCAACCGTGCCCATCCGTCCCAGAGGAGTCATTTTCAGGATGCCTGCTTTGATATCAGCGCTCAGGATTCCGGTCAACTCGGTTTCGACGAAGCCTGGGGCCACCGCATTCACCGTGATATTGCGCGCGCCCAACTCCTTCGCAACCGCCTTGGTCAACCCGATCAGGCCGGCCTTGGCAGCGCAGTAGTTCCCCTGTCCCGCATTGCCCGACAACCCGGCGACCGACGTGACGTTGATGATGCGCCCGTAGCGTTGTTTCATCATCGGCTTGATGACCGCCCTGGTACAATTGAATGCGCCTTTCAGATTCGTGTTCAGTACGGCGTCCCACTCATCATCCGTCATCCGGATCAGCAAGTTATCGCGCGTGATACCCGCATTATTGACCAGAATATCGATACGGCCAAATGAGGTCATTGCCATGTGGATCAGAGCGTCAGCCCTTTGCGGATCACTCACATCACCCTGCACAGCCACCGCCGCACTGCCGCATGCCGCGACGGCAGCGATCACCTCCTCGGCAGCTTCCACATTGCGATGGTAGTTCACGACCACCTTGGCGCCACACGACGCAAGCATCACGGCGACAGCACGACCGATACCTCTCGAGCCTCCGGTCACCGCCGCGACCTGCCCGCTCAGATCAACTTTCATGGATTACCTCCAATGGGGACAAAGAATAGTGCGCCATCTCGTTGCAGACCGGATCAACTTCCGACAAATGCACGCAACGATCCTTCATCGTTGATATTGACCACATCCACATCCTTGTTCGTGCGGTGAACCAGCCCGGTCAACACATTGCCGGGACCGATTTCGATGAACCGCTGCACGCCACGCGCCAGCATCTCCTGGACCGAAGCCGTCCATCTGACCGGCGAGGTCAACTGGGCCATCATTTCCGCGGTGACATCGGACACAGTCACCAACGGCCTGGCAGAAACATTGGCGATAACCGGCACATCAGGCGCTGCAAGCACGACCGACGCAAGCGCGGTCTTCAGCCCATCCTCTGCATATTCCATCAACGGCGAGTGCGTAGCCACACTGACTTTCAAAGGGATCACGCGGCGCGCGCCCGCTGCTTTCGCCAGTTCCCCGGCCCGCTCCAGTGTCCCCATATCACCCGAAATCACAATCTGTCCGGGGGAATTGTAGTTCGCAACCTGCACGACACCGCCTGTCTCCACTGCGGCCTGACGACAGAGTGACTCTAGCACATTATCGTCCAAGTTCAAAACAGCCAGCATCCCCCCCGGCGCACGCTCGCCGGCTTTCTTCATCCATTCCCCACGCTGCCGGGTCAAACGTACGGCATCCGTCAATGACAGGGCGTTGCTCGCAACCAGAGCAGTGTACTCACCCAGACTGTGCCCGGCCATGCAATCGACTTCCGGCAGATGATCGCGAACCACGGCATAGAACGCCAGACTCGTCACCAAGATGGCGGGTTGCGCGTTGGCAGTGTCCGTCAACTCATCGGCGGGGCCTTCAAAACACAGCCGCGACAGGGCAAATCCCAGCACGCTGTCCGCCTCATCGAACACGCGACGGGCTTCGGGATAAGCTGCATACAGTCCGGCGCCCATTCCAACGGCCTGCGATCCCTGCCCGGGAAACAACAGCGACGTCTTCATCATGATCTCTCCCTCGTTATGTCAAAAACGACGGTGTTCGTATCACCGGACTACCAATGACGGCATCGACAACAGGATCTCCTCTGCTTCGGCCACCATTTCGACAATGATATCCGCGACACAGCGCACGTCATCGATCATCCCAGCGCATTGCCCGGCCATAAACGAACCGCGTTTGACATCGCCCTCCATCACGGCGCGGCGCAGGCTGCCGGTGCCGAACTCGATGACCTCTTGCTCGGAAGCGCCTTGCTTTTCCAACTCGTCAAACGCGCGACTCATCGGCGTCTTGATCGTACGCACCGGATGGTGCACGCTGTGTCCGGTGGTGACCGTCGAACGGTCGGATGCCTTCAGGATCAGGTCCTTGTATGCCGGATGAGCCACACACTCCGTCGTGCAGATGAAACGCGTACCCATCTGCACACCCACCGCGCCCAAAGCGAGCGCGGCTGCCAGACCACGTCCGTCGGCGATGCCGCCTGCCGCCACGACCGGGACGTCGATCGCATCGATTACCTGTGGCACCAGCGGCAACGTCGCCACATCACCGACGTGCCCGCCGGATTCGGTGCCTTCAGCCACAATCGCATCGACGCCGAGACGCGCCAACCTCCGTGCCAGGGCAACCGAGGCGACAACCGGAATGACAATCACGCCGGCCTGTTTCAGCCGGGTGACGTAGGGACCGGGGTTGCCCGAACCGGTGGAGACCACGGGCACCTTCTCAACGATACAGATCTGCACCAGGTCCTCTATCCAGGCCGAAAACAGGGGAATGTTCACGCCAAACGGCTTATCCGTCCATTGCTTGACGTTACGCACCTGCTCCAGCAGATAATCGGGCGGATTGTTGCCGCCTCCGACGATTCCCAACCCTCCAGCGTTGGAGACTGCCGCTGCCAGCTCGGCTGTGGCGACCCAGGCCATCCCACCCTGGATAATTGGATGGCGAATTCCCACCAACTCCGTTAGTGCGGTCCTAATCAAGATGTCTCCCCCTACTCCATTCGATCGTGCCCTTGCTCGAATCGAACTGCCGGCACCAACCGTGACGCCCACACAACCCTTTTTCAAAACAACAGCCGTGCATACGCACTCGCAAGGCACGGCTACTGACCTTTCAGAGCATCCCCCAACTTCGCGACAGACGAATCCCGCTACGCTGTCACTCAGTCAGACGAGGCTTTTTTCTTGACATCGATCTTCAGAACTTCCATCCCGCGATACGTTCCACAAGTCGGACATACCTGATGGTGCGGGCGCATCGCATGGCACTGCGGGCAGGCGGACAATCCCATCGGACTCAAATGATCGTGAGCCCGACGGCGGTCACGGCGCCCTTTCGACAGTTTCCTTTTTGGAAGAGCTCCCATTTCTCAACAACTCCTTTCACTCACGCAGATAAATTCGAGATGATACCCGATTCAGACGGCTGCGGCTGTCAATTGACATGGCCGGCACGCGGCCCGTCGCAGCCAATTTTCATTTGCCCACCCACGAAATCCTCACGGTGGACTCTCAACCCTCTTTCAGATCTCGCAGAGCCTCCCAGCGGGGGTCTGCCTCATCATCAGCACACGTACACAGCCCTTCATTCAGACTGGTCCCGCATCTCGGACACATTCCCCGACAATCAGGCTGGCACACGGCATGCAGCGGCAATTCCAGATAGATCGCCTGCCGGAACACCTCTTCCAGGTCCAGGATGTGGTGATCATCGATCAGGACTGCAGGATCTATCTCCTCCTCATCGTCGAGCAACCGCCATTTTCCGGTATTGATGTCGATAACTGGCACAAACTTCTCCTCCACATCGAACTCAACCGGGAGATGGAAAAGCCCCAGACATCGATCACAAACCAACTCCACTGCGGTAGCGAAATGTCCCTGCGCTAAAACCCCGTCGTTGATGCGGGTCAACTTCACTCGCCCCACGACCGGCTGGGTGAGTTGTATGTCCCGACCGAGACTTGGGACTGAAGCTTCCAGCTCGTATTCACGGACTGCGCCAGTGGCTGATTTGAGAAGCTGGGCCACGTTTATTTGGGTGTTGCTGTTATCGGACATAGTATATCATTCAGACAGGCAATCTCGCGTTGCCACGCAAAAATCTCAAC
>CAZPTF010000065.1:0-2133 GCA_964589015.1 uncultured Anaerolineae bacterium | reverse complement strand
GCTCCGGCACAAGGTCCGCCCGGTACAACGACGGTGGCGGCGGCAGTCAGTTCCGGCCCTGGTTGGCCGGTGATGAATCGTATCCGCCCGGCACCAACTTCTCCCGTTTGTCCACCGCACAAGACAACGCGGTGAAGAAACGGTCTTCGATCTCTTTGAGCAGTTCGTTGGGGTCCTGTCCCTGCAACGGCACCTGCCCGCCGGCCACAGAACCGTGCCCACCAGCCTCGCCGATCCCATGCACGATCTTCTGGGCAACCGCACCCGCCTCGGGACTCTCCAGCGTGCTGCGGATGGAAATCAGCAGCAGCCCGGAGTAGACGCCACTGCACAGCACCCACTGGGCATTCTGCAGGCGCACCAACACATCGGCGACTTCCGCCGCCATATCGGGACGGTACATGTCCCCCAGGTGCGCAACGACCACCGTGCTATCGTACACTTCCGCGTTCTCCAACGCTTCGGAAAAGGCCCGGAAATACTCGCGCGGCACCTGGGCGCGCTCGATCGTATTCAGCGCTTCGACGTCTACCAGTGGCTGCAGGGCGGCGTAGGATGTCCGGTCCAGATCGTTGGCATCCCGGCTGAGCCCCATCGTATCGGTCTGTATCCCGTAAAACAGCGCCGTCGCCAAACGCGGACTGATATCCAGGCCGGCCGCCAACACGTATCCGGTCAGGATCGTGGACGATGCGCCGATCTCGAGGCGGATATCGGCGTGACTGGCGAGCGAGGACTGCTCGCGAAATGGCTGGTGATGGTCGATGACGATATCCGCACGTCGTCCGGCAGGCAATGCATTGTTTCCCGCTCCGGGTTGCGAGTCCACCACTGCCACCAGATCGAATTCCGCCCAGTCCAAACTGCTCGCCAGCTTCATATCCAGCGCCAGATATTCAACCAACGCCCGGTTTTCCGCACGCCCCACGATGCCACCGTAGGCAATCTCGGTCGACACACCCGTCAGTGTCTCGAGGATATACTGCAACGCCACAGCACTGGCAATCGAATCAGGGTCCGGGTCGTTGTGTGTCAAAATGAGCACGGAACTCGCACCTTGAACGGTCTCAAGTAACGATTCGAGACGCAACTGGTCTATCGTAGCTGAAGCCGTCATCTGGTTCAAAAGCCCCTCCTTCCGTGTGGTACAGCCAGGAATTTTAGTGGCAAGCGCAGCGCCTCTGCCACGCCCAATGCGCTGGAAAGCATGCCCGCTGCACCAGACTGTGCCAATCTACCACGGTGTGCTTCGGCGTGTGCTCCGCCCAGGAGCGTCAGTTCTGGGACAACGGCGGCAGCGCCGGAGATTGGCCCAGTCTTGACCAACAACAAGACATTCGTGTGAACCTGGCAGGTCAGACCCGCCTGCTGCTTGCCAGCCTCCCCAAAATTCGGGATATCCTTCCTTCCGTGTGGTCCTACACAACCCACCGCGCCATTATAGCATAAATTTCCGCAAATGTAGATTCTCTCCCGGCGGCAGCTCCGCTATTGACACATTTGCTTCCAGCGCATAGAATGGCAGCGGAATTCAGCACCCGAGGGATCAGCATGCACAAATTCAACCCGGCAAATCTCGAAAGACTTATTGGCAGCGAACGCGCGGTATGGTTTCCTCCGGAACCGGTGCTCGCGAGCATGTCTTGCCGTACCGGCTTGACCGTTCTGGATTTCGGCGCCGGTCCCGGCTATCACAGCCTGCGGCTTTCGGAACAGGTCGGACCCACGGGCCTGGTCATCGCCACGGATGTCGAACCCGCCATGCTCTTTAGACTGCGCGAAAGCGCCGCGCAACACGGGCGGGCGAACATAGTCACCCTCCTGATTGACGAACGGGCCATCCCGCTCCAGGACCGCGCGGTGGACCGCGTGCTGCTGTCCCTCGTCTTGCATGAGCTGGACAATCAGCAGCGCTTGTTTAAGGAGATCCACCGCACACTGAACGCGGACGGCAAAATCGTCATCGTCGAATGGCAACCGTGGCAAACGACGCATGGCCCCGGTCCCGACGAACGTCTCGCACCGGCAGCACTCGCCGGCGCGCTACGCGTGGCCGGGTTTCTGCCCGACGCGGAGACGGCGCTGGGCGAGGACTGCTACATCCTCACCGCCCGCAAGGCAGCCGCTTGAGAC
>CAZPTF010000064.1:13587-15589 GCA_964589015.1 uncultured Anaerolineae bacterium | reverse complement strand
AAGATCTTTGCGCCATGTACTGACCTCAATCAGGTGTATCTGGTCTCGCCAGGTCCCCCAGACGCACCCGCATACAGATTGGTATACCCGCAAATCCTGCCAAAACAGGACAATAGTCTATTATAACAGAGATTGCTCCGAAAGGACAATCCAGCCGCAGGTCACTTGCGCTGCCCTCCTTTGAGCCCGGCTTGCAGGGTTTTCAGCCCATCCCACTGTCCGGCAGCTGCCAGCCGCGCTTGTTCGGGCCAAGTCGCAGGATTGATCATGGGCAGCCGCGCCGCCTTCAGCACCTGTCTCAGCTCGGCCTCGGTGCTGGCAGCCAGCTGTCTGAAGGTCGTGATACCCTTCCCATTCAACAACGCAGCAACTTTGGGGCCAACACCCTCAATGAGCCTGAGATCATCCGGCTCGGGAGCTGCCGACTTGTCGTCGGGGACTTCCGCTGCCCACGGTTTCGAGTAGAGCGGCAACTCATACCCCGTTTCTGCAGGGAAGGCCACCCTGCGGTCGCGGCGATTCAACCAACAGCGCAGTAGATACACCAACAGAGCCAGAGCCACCAGCTCCCAAATCCAGCGGGGGACCTTGTGCACCGGTGCTGGAGATGAATCTGGAGCACAGACCTGCGCTTTCCCAGGTTTCCGAGGCCCCACCCAGCCTCTCAACTTGTCGAGCATATCGCCCAACCTCCTTCGCTTGAAACGCCGCCCGCTCAATACCACCGACATGCTCCTATCTTACATGACGTGGGGGTTTTTCAGCAAATCAAGTGCCGGCAGTTTCACTTGACACCTCCATGCCTTAGCGGTATCATGTGAAAATAAGCAGCTTCCAGTTCTGTCAATACGTGCCGTGGCGTGCACGCGTGCGGTTTCGGGTTCGGTATTGGCTTAGCGCAGCAAGGAAAGCCCATCCGGTATTGATCAGCGGGTCTTGATGATCCCACCACCAGCATCGATGCTCTGGAGGATTATGAAAAATCTAACGTGGCATTATCCCACAACTCTCGAAGAGGCCACTGCCCTATTGGCAGAGCCCGGTGTCGTCCCGCACGGCGGTGGGACGGGCATCCTGCGCACAGGCACGGATCACCTCAGCGGTTTGATCGATTTACGCTATCTCCCCCTCTTTGCTTTCAAACAGGAAGACGACACTGTGGAAATCGGTGCGGGGTTGACGTTTTCCGACGTCGTGCGGCACGAAAAAATGACGGATCCCGACTCGATTCTGGTGCAATCTCTGAGCAGGGCCGCAGCCACGCCGTTGCGTAACCGGATCACGGTCGGCGGCAGCATCGCGATGGCTCCCGTGTGGTCCGATCTGTTGGGACCGCTGATCGCTCTCGAAGCCGAGCTGGTCCTGGCCGGCGCGCATGAGGGGGTTATCCCCGTGGAGAGCTACCTCCAGGACCGCGCCCTGCAGACAGGCACACTGATCACGGGTGTGAGGTACAAAGCGGGCAATTGGAGGGCGCAGTATTTCCGGGCTTCCGCCACCCGCTTCGATTACGCCAGCTTTACGATCACGGCACTTGCCCAGGTCGACGAGCGACAGATCATCGAGGCGCTGCGGTTGGTCGTCGTCGGGAACAAGCAAAAGTACGCCAGGTTGGCCGAGTTGGAGACACATCTGACCGGGCACAAAGTGAGTGACATCGACTTTGCACGGCTCGGCACGGGCAGCGATGTCGCCTTTTCGGCCAAGACGATCGGCAGCGCAGACTACGTCCGGCATTGTTTCCAGGTCGAGCTCGAGCGCACCCTGGAAGCAGTCCTCGCGCCCTGAGGTTGCGACCTGCGCTGTTCCTGCAGTCACCCGGTCCGGTGGCTGCCAGGTGCTCGGATTGATACATATTGTACTGTGCCAGCGTTTCCAGGAGGGGAAATCGTACAATGGAAGGGACCTTCGAAGTCAACGGCAAACAAGTGCAGTGGGTTTTCGAGCCCGATGCCACCTTGCTGCACGTGTTGCGCGAGAACGGACATAGTGAGGTCAAGAA